>JAYTRT010000494.1:0-4499 GCA_043746045.1 Actinomycetota bacterium
GCGCCGTTCAGATCGGCGGCGACCAGGCTGGTCGCTCCGCTGAATCGCGCGTGGCTGGCGGCGCCGCCGAGTTCCTCGTTGTCCATGTGCACGCCGGTGAACTCGGCCACCATCGTCGGGCCACTCACGAACGCATACGCAGCCTGGGTCATCACCACGAAATCGGCGATCCCGAGCAGCAGCGCCGGCCCGGAGACAGCAGGGCCGTCGACGATGATGATGGTCGGAACGATGCCGCTGCAATCCGTGAGCGCCTTCGCGGCCATGCCCCAGCCGTGCAGGGCGCTGAAGCCCTCGGCGATGTCGGCGCCGGAAGAATCCATGGTGGCGATCAACGGAAAGCCCTTGGTCCGGGCCACGACTGCGGCCGCCTCGATCATCGAGGATGCATCCGACGACAGCGCACCTTTGCGGACCTCGGCATCGACATCGAGCCACACCACCGTCCGGTCACCGAGGGTGCGAACGTCGACACGTGCGGCGCCGGGTACGTGGGCGCGAACGGGGAGCGGGATGGTGAACTCCGGCAATGACATCGAGCCCGACCTTAGGTCGTCATCGCGATCGTCGAGGGATGGCAGCCGACCCGAGGCTCGATGAGAGGGCGGGTTCAGTTGGACTTGCCGACCGGGAACGCATCGACGCCGACGTGGACGCCGTGCTGCAGCGGCCCTCGGGTCTCCAACGTCTCGCGCATCGACTTCAACATCGCCCTGGTCGGTGCGCCCGGCAACGGTCGGCGACGTTGGACCCAACCAACGACACGCCGGGGGAGCTCGGGAACCGTGATTCGGGTGAAGTCACCCTTCAACCATCGCGGGACGGCCGTCGAAGGAACGATTGCCGGACCGTAGCCCTCCATGGCCAATGAGGTCAGCAGGCGGACCCCGTCGATTTCGGCCTGGGCGCGCAGCGTGCAGTCAGCGGCGGCTGCGGCCCTGTCGAGGATGCGGCGCATCGCAGTGCCCTTCGGCGGGATCAGCAGTGGTTCGGCTGCCACACGCTGCAGGGACAGTTCTCCTTCGGCCGCCCACGGGTGCTCGTTGTGAACGACGACGATCATGTCCTCGGCGAAGAGGGGTTCGATCGTCAGTTCCGGATCGTCCACCGGCAGATGGACGATGCATGCGTCGAGATGTCCGGCGGCGAGTCGGGGCAACAGGTTCGACGTACTTCCTTCGAAGATGGTGACGTGGACGAGAGGATGGTCCCGACCGACCAGGGGGAGGAACTGCGGCATCAGCCAGCGCGCCGTCGTCCCGATCACGCCGAGACGGGAATCGCCGCTCACCGAATCGCCGCGACTGGCCATGTCAGCGGATATGTCGTCCATTTCGCGCAGGATCCGACGGGCTCGCTCGACGACCTGGCCACCGTCTTCGGTCAGGCCACCTCGTTGGCGATCGATGAGCGTCACGCCCAGCTCTTTCTCGAGTCGGGCGATGTGCCCGGAGATGTTCGACTGCACCGTGTACAACGCCCGAGCAGCAGACGAGAACGAGCCGTGATCGGCGATCGCGACCAGCGCCGAGAGTTGTCGAAGATCCATCTCCAAAAAAGATAGCGGTCATCTTCAAGTTCTGCTTGCGTGATCACTCGTTCACGTGCATAATTTCACATACATCGAAGCGACCGTTTCCCCCAAACGATCGCTCGACAGAACCCACCAGATGTTCACCCAACATCCGGGTTCCAAGGTTGAGAGGTCCCGCTTCCCCCAAGCGGGACCTTTCCCGTTTTTTGGTGCCTCGACGTCGATCGAAGGCCGGGCATGTTTGCGTGATCGGGACATGACGTAGCATCGCGTCATGACATCTGGGGCGGCGTTCTTCGATCTCGACCGCACCCTGCTCGCTCGTGCCTCCGGCGAGGTGTTCAGCGAGTCGATGCGTACGACGGGGATGACGAGTCGAGTGATCCCCGGCGAGCGGTTCGTCTACAACCTGTTCAACACGATCGGGGAGACGCTGCCGGCGATGGCGTTGGCCCGCCAGGCGGTCACGATGGCCAAAGGACGCACCCAGGCGTCGATGCAAGCGGCGGCAGCACACGCTGCCGAACACCTCGTCGCTCGGGTACAACCGTTCGCCGCCGGTCTTTTCGCCGAACATCGCGCGGCGGGCCGTCCGATCGTGCTGGCCACCACGACTCCCTACGATCTCGTCAAACCATTCGCCGATCTGCTCGGACTGGACGACGTCGTGGCCACCAGATACGGGGTCAACCCCGACGGCACCTACGACGGAACACTTTCCGGACCGTTCGTGTGGAGTGCGGGCAAATTGGCAGCGGTTCGCGAGTGGGCCGCCGCGCACGACATCGATCTGGCCGAGAGCTATGCCTACAGCGACAGCGTCTACGACACGCCACTGCTGGCTGCCGTCGGGAGACCCTTCGTCGTCAATCCCGATCCCCGAATGGTGTTGATGGCAGCCGCACGGCGTTGGCCGGTGCTCCGCCTCGACGGGCGGCCGACGGTCCCGACGATGTCGGCCGTCGGTCTGGAGCTGCAGAAGTTGGCTCTTGCGTTCACTCGACCCTCGATATTCCCCTACGCCAAATTCGAGATCAGCGGCGTCGAGAACATCCCCGCCACCGGCCCGGCCATCCTGTGCGGAAATCATCGCAGCTACTTCGACATTGCCTCGATTGCGATGGCGATCGCAAAATCGGGTCGGACCGTGCGCTTCCTCGGCAAGAAGGAGGTGTTCGACGCCCCGATCGTCGGACAGATCGCCACGGCGATGGGGGGCATTCGCGTCGAACGCGGCACCGGCAGCGACGAGCCGCTGCGAGCCGCTGCTGAAGCACTCGCAGCGGGCGACGTCGTCGCGATCATGCCGCAGGGCACGATTCCCCGCGGCATCGCCTTTTTCGATCCGGTGCTGAAGGGTCGATGGGGCGCAGCACGTCTGGCGACGATGAGCGGCGCGCCGGTCATTCCGGTGGGTCTGTGGGGCACCGAGAAGGTCTGGCCGCGCAACGCTCGCCTCCCGAATCTGCTCGCCATCACCAATCCGCCGCTCGTCTCCGTCGTGGTCGGTGCTGCTGTGGCGCTGAAACACATCGACGACGATGAAGACACGAAGAAGTTGATGAAGGCGATCAGCAAGCTGCTGCCGCCCGAGGGCCGTCGGAAATATCGGCCCACCGACGAAGAACTGGCTGCGACGCTCCCGGCCGGGTACGCCGGAGATCCGCGTGCCGAATACGACCGTCGTCCCGGCAAGGACTGACATGCCGGGCAACCCGCGTGTCATCTCACTCCTGCACGGCCCGAACCTGAACCTGTTGGGGCAGCGCGAGCCGCACATCTACGGCGCAGCGACCCTCGCCGACCACGTTGCCACCGCTTCGGCAGCGGCAGCGGAGCTCGGCCTGTCGATCGCAGCGTTCCAAACCAACCACGAGGGCGAGCTCGTCGAGGCAATCCATGCAGCTCGCGCCACCTCGGTGGCGATCATCATCAACCCTGGCGCGTTCACGCACTACGCGTGGAGCCTGCACGACGCGCTGGCGACGTTCACGGGACCGATCATCGAGCTGCACATCTCGAATCCGAATGCTCGAGAGTCGTGGCGTCACACCAGCGTGGTGTCGCCGGTGGCGACAGGCACCATCGTCGGACTCGGCGCTCACGGCTATGAGTTGGCGGTCCAGGCAATCGCCCGACGTCTCGCAGATTCCCGTGGCTGAATGATGCCGGCGGCGCTACAGCCGTTCGATTTCGGCGCACGGATCACCCGGATCTTGGACCACGTCGCGTCCGCTGGATACGAGAGTCTGCTGCTGACGGGTCGCGAGAACATCCGCTGGCTGACAGGTTTCACGGGGTCGAACGGTTGGGTGGTCGCACGGCGAGATGAACTCGTGCTGATCACCGATGGCAGGTACGGCGACCAGGCCGTGGAACAGTTGGCTGCCGCCGGAGTGCAGTGCAGTGTCGAAATCGGTTCGACCCGCCTGCTGATGGCGAAGCATCTCGCCGACGTCGTCGGAGCAGGTCCGCTGGGTTTCGAAGGCTCGCACATCTCGTTCGCCGAACACGCCACGCTGTCATCGGCGGTCGGCGTCCATTGGATGCCGACGAGCGGCTTGATCGAAGCGGCGCGACGAACCAAGGATGTCGGTGAGATCCAACGCATGGCGCACGCGTCGGCGATTGCGGACACGGCACTCGCGGTGACACTGCCGTTGCTGCTCGGAGAGCCGACCGAAACTGAGTTCCGCGACACGCTCGAGGCAGCGATGCGTCAGCACGGAGCCGATGGGCCGAGCTTCGACACGATCGTCGCCGCCGGAGCGAACGCCGCCCTCCCACACCATCATCCGGACGAGACCCGCATCGTCGAAGGGATGACGGTCGTCATCGATTTCGGGGCGCTGTACGACGGATACCACAGCGACATGACGCGCACCTTCACGATGGGTGACCCGTCGCCGATCCAGGCCGATGTCTACCAAGTCGTTCTCGATGCACAGTGTCGTGGCGTGGCGCT
>JAYTRT010000495.1:0-4497 GCA_043746045.1 Actinomycetota bacterium
ACGGAGTTCGTCGCTCCGAAGACGTCGATGAACGAAACTTGGATCCATCGCACCGTTGCACTCACGTCAGGGGCCGTCTCGGACGTCATAGGAGGGCCGACAGACCGAGCGTGATCGCAACGACCCCGATGAATGCGGCAGCGACGACCGCCGCGATGATCCAGATTCGACGGTCGGGATCGGCCGAGGCGAATCCGCCCATTGGTGCTTCGGGCATGAGATCGAATGTCGACACATCGATGGTGTCCAGGTGCTGGAGATCGGATCGGAGCTCGCCGACGTTCTGATAGCGGTGATCCGGGTAGCGCCTCATCGCCTTGAGGATCACCGCGTCCAACTGCGGCGATGTTCCCTTTCGACTCCGGGACGGTGGCGGCGGATTCTTGGTCAGGTGACCCGCCATCGTCGCCATCCAGTTGTCTCCGCGAAATGGAACCGCTCCGGTGACGAACTCGTACATCATGATTCCCAGAGCGTAGACATCACTTCGCTCGTCGCCGCGTCCACCTTGGATCTGCTCGGGGCTCATGTAGTCCGGCGTACCGAGCCCATCGGACAGATGCTTCCAGGTCAGCCGCTTGGCACCCTCCAGCAGGGCCGTGCCGAAATCTGCGATCTTGAGATGCCCTGCGCCGTCGATCAGAATGTTCTCCGGCTTGAGGTCGCGATGCACGACACCGTGTTGGTGAAGATAGGCGAGGGCATCGCTCAGTTGCGTAGCCCAATCGATCGCCATGTCGATCGGAACTCGACCTGCTTCGTCGGCCACCGACGCGATCTGGTGACGCAGATTCCCACCCTTGACGTACTCCAGCACGAGGTACGGTTCGGAGCGTTCCGTCGCGCTGTCGAGTGCGCGCTGGACACCGACGTGGTCGATGCTCCGCGCGATCACCGCCTCACGCGTGTAGCGCTGGAAGATGGCCGGATCGGCGAACAGGTTCGGGTCCGGGAACTTCATCACGACGAGATCTCCGGTTGGCACGTCTCGGGCGAGGTAGGTCTCGGCGTAGGCGCCTTGGCCGAGTATCTCGACGATCTCGAAACGGTCCACGACCTCGCCGGCCGAATACCGCATCAGCCCCGCCTGCGGAACAACGAGCGTCGTTCTGGGCCCCGGACCAACGGGATCGCCGACGTCACCGTGACCACCACGGCGGTGACGTTATCAGGGGAGCCGCGTTCGATCGCCATGCTCACGAGTTGGGACGCCGCCACCGCGAGCGAACAATCGTCACCCGCTGAGGCAATGACCGCAGCCATGTCCGCGTTGCCCACCTCGTCCCACACTCCGTCGCTGCAGATGATGAAACTGTCACCGACCTCCCATCGTTCCCGCACCAAATCGATCTGGACGAGGGGCGCCGAACCGAGGGACCGAGTCAGCTGACTCCTGGCAGGGTGCTGCGCGGCCTGTTCCGGACTGCTCAACTTCATCCGCAGCATTTCGCCGACTCGTGAATGGTCGGCGGTCAGCTGTACACACGAATCACCCTGAACACGGTAGGCGCGGCTGTCGCCGACATGGGCGACGAGGACCTCGGCAGATGTCACCGTCAGAGCCGTCAGTGTCGTGCCCATACCGCCCTGGCCGATCCGGCGGGACTCGTCGAGCACGGCCGCATTGGCAGCGCGGGCCGCACTTCGGAGTGATTTCGAGGCATCACCGACGAACGAGGAGCTCCACGATTCGATCATCGCCTCGATTGCGACGCGGCTGGCGACCTCGCCGGCGGCGTGGCCACCGAGTCCGTCGGCCACCGCGAAGATCGGACTACGGCCGGTTGCGGCAGCGTCGTCCACATCGCCGACGGCGGCGAAGTCCTCGTTGTGCTCACGTGAGGGTCCTGGGTCGGAGGCCAGCCCCCACACCAACGACGCGTTGCGACCTCCACTGCTGAAGCGACCATTGCCGGAATCTGGTGTCATGTGTGGGTCAGGTCGCTCATCCGTCGTGGTCAACAAGTACGATCACCATTGTGTCCGGCACCGGCAAGCAGCGTCCTTTCGGTCAACGGGTCGACCCGGTCACACCTGGTCAGGTCGGCAGGCGGCCTCCGAATCCGGTGATCCCGATCTTCAGTGGTGTGATGTGGATCGTGATCGGTGTGATCATGATGACATCTTTCACCGCCAGCTGGAAGTACGTCGTCGGGGCCGTGTGCATCGGAGTCGGCCTGCTCTTCGTGCGCGGTGGGCTGGCCGCCTTCATCCGACAGTCCAGATGAAGCAGATCGACCAACCCCACCGCTGCACGTCGAGCACATGGGGAAGTCGATTCAGGCGTTGGTGAGCACGGGCTCGCGCTTGGGCAGGCTGTTGTCCAGCAGCTTTGTCGAACGCATCTTCGGGTTCACGGCGACCCAGATCATTCCGAGGACGATCCACGCAGCCACGCCGTACAGCGCCTTCTTGGCATCGTCGGCACCCAATCCGCCTGCTTTGAACGCAAGGTAGACGACGCCCACCAATTCGGCCAGGTTCATCAATGCCCCGAGGCCCGGAATCGCGTAGTGCTTGAGGACGTGCTTGTCGTGCCGGCTGGCAAAAGCGATGATCGCGATCACACAGGTGAATCCGTAGACGAGGAACGTTCCGGTGTTGGACGCCAGCGTGATCTGGGTGATGTTGTCAACCTGAGCCGGTTGCACACCGTAGATACCGAACACGGCCGTGATGGCGACCAGGATCCAGATGCCGTTGTGCGGCGTCGCATGCTTGCCGTGCAGGAGGCCGAGCACCGATGGCATCTCCTTGTCCCTCGACATGGCATAGGTGACACGCACTCCGGCATTGAGGCACGCCAACGTGGTGCCGACCAGAGCAAGGAGCACCGTGACTGCCACGATCAACGAGATCGACTGGCCGTTTCCGCCGAACGACGTGTTGCCGATCGTCTTCAGCATCGTGCCGATCGGCGCAGCATCGTTGGCTGCAGCGGCAGACCCTGTCAGCGTCGTGCCATCAGTGCCGACCGAACTGATCGTTGCAGCGCCGAGCGCGAAGTTCGCCGCGAAGTACTGGATCAGGTAGCAGAATCCGCCTTGGATGATGAGCGAGATCAGCACACCGCGACGGATGTCTTTCTCCGGGTTCTTCGCCTCGGCCCCGAGGGCTGTGATCGATTCGAAGCCGACGAGGAGCAGGATTGCGATCGTCGACTGATACAGCACGTGCATGAAGCTGTGCGGTATGACCACCTTGCCGGCGTTGGCCAGTTCGAACGCCTTCGTCGAGTGCGCCAGCCGGTAGACGATGAACACGATGCTGACGGCGATCAGCGAGATGATCTGGATGACGTTGATGATGATCGCCGTCAGGGTCGACCCGGAAATACCTCGGTATGCGATATATCCGACGATCAGCGAGAACGCGACCACGATGATCGCAAGCGGAACGTACGTGAGCGAGTGATGGGCCACCGTCAAATAGATGTAACCGAACAGGGTGGCCGTGAAGGCAACCATGATTCCCGGATAGATCCAGTAGTACAGATGGCTGATCCAGCCGATCGTCAGCTTCGCGAAGCGGGCGAACTTCCGGTGCGAGGCACGGTCCTTGTCGAGCAATGCAGCTTCGGCGAAGTAATAGCTCGAACCAGCGCCGGCATCCGGATAGATCCGGGCCAACTCGCTGTAGCTGTATGCAGTCAAGAGGGCCAAGACCAGTGCGAACACGAGCCCCGTCCACATGTCGCTGGCGGTCGACTTTCCATCGATCGACTGTGCTGCCTGCAGTTGGAACGTCGTCCACAGAAAGGCCCCAGGAGCAATCAGCGCCATGGCGTTGACAGTCACTCCTGTCAGCGTCAGACTGCGCTTCATTTCACCTGTATGTGTTGCATTTGCCACGTTTGTCCCCTTGATCGTGTGATGAGTCGTGAACTGCGCCACACTGCGCTGATCATGAGGAACGTATGAGGTTTTGGTTTCCCCTGAACGACGAACATGTGAACGGATGATTACCAACTCGTGCGTCAGCGGGTCATGCAGGACCTGAGGAGTGCCGACCGCATCCGCCGAGCCGTCGAGCGATATCCCGAGGTCATCGTCGTCCTCGTCGCTGCAGCGCTCGGCCTGACGGTGCCGGCCCCGCTGCGGTGGATGGTGGATCACCGAGGAATCGACGCGCTGCTCGTCGTTTTGGTGTTCGCCACAGGCCTGACGATCACCCTCGGCGATCTCAGTCGTGTTTCGATTCATCGCCGACGGATCAGTCTGGCGCTGGTGTGCGGCGTGACCATTCTTCCGGCACTCGCGTGGGTGGTGGCGCGCGCAGTGAGTGCCGGGCCGCTCCGCAATGGCGTGTTGACGATCGGTCTCGCCCCCTGTGAGATCGCCTCTGTGGCCACCACCACGATGGCCGGCGGCCAGGCTGCCGTCGCAGCCGTGGTGTTGATCGCCTCGACCGGCTTGACGGTCGTGCTCGCCGGACCGATCCTGGTGCTCGAGGCCGGGCATGCCTCCGTGCACCCTCTGGCACTGATCGTCAACCTCG
>JAYTRT010000496.1:0-4492 GCA_043746045.1 Actinomycetota bacterium
AACCTGATCCCCGTTTGCAGCCGGCATCATCACGCCCTGCACGAAGGCGGCTGGCAACTCGTCATGCACCGCAACCGCTCGTTGACGATCACCTACCCGGACGGGAGTATCCGACGAACCGGACCACCGGGTGATCAACGACGATGGCGACGAAAGAAGGCGGCATGAACCACGTTCGGGAATTGTCAGCTGCGCGCTCGGTCGAGGGCTTGGGTCAGGTCGCCGACGAGATCGGAGGCCGACTCGATCCCGACCGAGAGGCGCACGAGCGCAGCGGGCACCTGCAGCGGCGAGCCAGCCGCGGACGCGTGTGTCATCTGCCCGGGGTGTTCGATCAGGCTCTCGACGGCACCGAGCGATTCGGCGAGCGTGAAGACGGTGGTGTGCCGAACGACCTCCAGCGCAGCCGCCTCGCCGCCCTTCATGGTGAAGCTGACCATGCCACCGAAGTCGCGCATCTGCTTGGCGGCCGCAGCGTGGCCAGGGTGATCCGGCAGTTGAGGGTACATCACCCGGTCGACGGCCGAATGGCCGATCAGCATGTCGACGATGGCGCGAGCGTTCGAACAATGGCGCTCCATGCGCACAGCGAGGGTTTTCACGCCGCGCAGGACGAGGTAACAGTCGAACGGCGCCGGGATCGCGCCAGCCGCGTTCTGGGTGAATCGGATCCGGTCGGCCAACGTGTCGTCGTTCATCGCCAGGAATCCGCCGACCACGTCGCTGTGCCCGCCGAGGTACTTGGTGGCGGAGTGGACGACGATGTCGGCGCCGAGCGTCAGCGGCTGTTGCAGGTACGGCGTCGCGAACGTGTTGTCGACCACCACGATTGCTCCACGGGAATGCGCCAGTTCGCTGATCGCCTCGATGTCCACGCACGTCAGCAGTGGATTGGTCGGTGTCTCGAGCCAGATCATGCGTGTGTCGTTCGGCCAGTTCGCAGCGAGTGCGTCGACGCTCGTCAGATCAACCGCACTCCAGGGGAATCCGAGCGGCTCCCACACCTTCGAGATCAAGCGGAACGTGCCGCCGTACGCGTCTTTGCCCAACAGAATCCTGTCCCCCTGGCGCAGGACGCGCAACACGTTGTCCTCGGCAGCGAGACCGCTGGCGAATGCGAATCCGTACTTTGCGTCCTCGAGCGACGCAACGCAGGCCTCGAGGGCCGCGCGCGTCGGATTGCCGCTGCGCGAATACTCGAAGCCCTTGTGGTTGCCCACACCGTCCTGGGCGAAGGTGGTGCTGAGCGTGATTGGTGTGACGACCGCCCCCGACGCCGGGTCCGGATGCTGTCCGGCGTGGATCGCACGGGTCTCGAAGCCCCAGCCGGCCTGTTGATCGAGTTCACCCATATGCCGACACCGCCTGGAGGTAGGAAAGCACATCGGAACGGGTCATCACGCTCAGCGGACGACCACCGGACAGCACCATCAGGGCCGGCGAGCTGTCCAGCATCTTCACGGCCAATTCCACCTTCTGGCCGACGCCGATGGTCGGCAGCTTGGGACCCATGATGCTCTGCACCTCGCGGTCCATCACCGATGGATCGTGGAAGATCGCGTCCATCAGTTCCAGTTCGTCGACTGCCCCGGACACCTCGGCGTTGGCGAATGGCGGCGTGTTCTTGCACACCGGCAACTGACTGACCTCGTGGGCATGCATCAGGTCGACGGCCTCGCGTACGGTCTGGGTCGGATTGACGTAGAGCAGTTCCGGGGTCTTGCCGCGGCTGCCGAGCATCGCTCCGACGCACTGATCGCATTCGGTCAGGAAGCCGAAGTTCGCCATCCAATTCTCGTCGAAGATCTTCGAGAGGTAGCCACGACCGGAGTCGGGATTGAACACCACGACGATGTCCTCGGGGCGAGCGGCTTTGGCAACCCTGATGGCCGCGGCGACCGCCATCCCTCCGCTGCCGCCGATCAGGATGCCCTCTTCACGGCTGACTCGACGCGCTGTGAGGAAGCTCTCCTCGTCGCTGATCGGGATGATGTCGTCGTACAGACTGGCGTCCCAGGCAGCGGGGAAGAAGTCCTCCCCGACACCTTCGACGAGATACGGCCGGCCCGACCCGCCACTGAACACCGAACCCTCGGGATCAGCGGCGATGATCTTGATCGCCGGATTCATCGAACGCAGGTACCGAGCGGTGCCGGTGATGGAACCGCACGTGCCCGCTCCTGCGACGAAATGCGTGATCCGACCCCCGGTCTGTTGCCACAGCTCCGGGCCGGTCGTCTTCTGGTGCGAGAGCGGATTGTTCGGATTGGCGTATTGGTTCGGCCGGAAGGCATTGAGTTCGTTGGTCAATCTCTCGGCCACCATGTAGTAGCTGGTCGGATCATCCGGTGCCACAGCCACGGGGCACACGACGACTTCGGCGCCGTACGCGCGCAACAGCGAAACCTTCTCGGGGGCGACCTTGTCGGTCATCACGAACACGCACGTGTAGCCACGCTGGGCAGCAACGATCGCCAGGCCGACTCCGGTGTTACCGCTGGTCGGCTCGACGATGGTGCCACCGGGCTTCAGCAGGCCGTCGCGTTCTGCAGCGAGGATCATCTCCAAGGCCGGACGATCCTTCGACGAGCCACCGGGATTGGTGGTTTCCATCTTCATCGTCAACACGCTGGGAATGTTCTCCAGCTCGCTGATCCGCTTGAGGCGGACGAGCGGCGTCCGGCCGATCAGGTCGATGACCGATTCGGCGATGTCCGTACCGTGCAGACGAACATCTGCGGCGTCGTTCCCCCATGCCATGTAGCGAGAGTATCTGTATTTCGAAGCGGAGGTCGCCGACCGGTCGCGGGTCGCCACCGAACCGACGTGACACCTCGCAGGTACGGTTGCGGCGATGGCCGTTCGTCCCACTCGCGATCAGGTGCTGTCGTTGGCGCCCGACAAGGCCGCCGCCACCTCAGCACTCCCGTTGGCCGTACCCAGTTCGTGGTCGGCGGCCGGATGTGACGACGACGCTGTGTGGGGCGCGTACATCGCGACCGCTGCAGAGCCGTACAACGTTGCCGTCGACCTGTCCGATGACATCGGCGGCCCGGCGTACCGGTGCAGTTGTCCGAGCCGCAAGATTCCGTGCAAACACACCCTTGCGCTGCTCCTGCTGCTGGCCGATGGCACTGTTGCCCCGGCTCGTCGACTGCCCTTCGCAACCGAGTGGTTGCGCCGTCGCGCTGCTCGTTCCCGCGACAGCGAAATCGAACCGACGGATACCCATGCACCGGACGCCGAACCACCGGACGCCGAGCCACCGGACGCCGAGCCACCGGACGCCGAAACGCCTGCGGTCGTGCCGAGCCACGACGGTGGCGAGACCACCGATGCAGGCGAGGGGGCCCTGGGTGGTGGGGCGCGATCACCGAATTCCGAGTTCGGCGATGTCGACCCGCAACGTCAGAAGCGACAATTCGAACGAGCCGAGCGGATGCGTGCCGGCCTACAGGAATTGGACCGGTGGCTGGCCGACCGGATTCGTGTCGGCCTGGCGGCGAGCGAGCTGAGCGATCCGCAGACATGGGACCGACTCGCCGCACGTCTCGTCGATGCGCAATGTGGCGCGCTCGCGAACCGGGTCAAACGGGTCGCGACGAAGGTCGGCTCACGTCCTCACTGGCACGAGGACGTGCTGGAGGAGATGGCCCTGATGCATGCGCTCGCGGTCGGTGCTCAACGGACGTCTTCGCTGTCGCCGAACCTCGCCGACGGCGTGCACATCGCGACGGGTCTGACCGTTGCCAAGGACGACGTACTGGCCAGCGTTCCGTCGACGGCGACGTGGATCGTTGCGGGCGAGAGCCGGACCCGCGAGGACCGAATCACCGTGCAGCGGACATGGCTGGCCAGCGCCGGACCGGCTCCCGTCACGTGGGCGATGGTGCTCGCGTTCGGTGCATTCGGTAACGAAGTGACGACCGAGTACCAGGTCGGGACGACAATGGACGCCGACATCCACTGGTATCCCGGCGGTATCACTCTGCGCGCGATCGTCGGGCGGACGACCGGCGCGTCGGCGATCGCCACGAGCGGGCCTGCGCCGACGTCCGTCGCGGACGCTGTCGCGGCCTACGGGTGGGCGCTCGCCGGCGAACCCTGGCTCGAGCGCTACCCAGTGTCGGTGGCGGCAACGCCTGCGCCACTGGGCAATGGCCGATGGGTGCTGTCCGATGCGACCGGAGCGCTACCGCTCTCGCCAGGATTCACGCGCATCGCCGAGATCGTCGCGGTTTCAGGTGGTCACCCGGTGCGGATCGTGGGGGAGTGGAGCGCAGACGGACTCCTGCCATTGACGATGTTCGACGGCGCAGCGGTGATCGTGCTGTGAGCCGACTGTGAGCCAACTGTGAGCCAAGTCCGGGCCGGAAGCGAGGTCTCGATGGGTGAGTCGGCGGAACGGGAGTGGTCGACGCTCGTCACGACGGCAGTACTCGGTACCGATCGGCGTCCGCTGCCCGCAGCGGCACCGGGATGGGAGTCGTGG
>JAYTRT010000497.1:0-4489 GCA_043746045.1 Actinomycetota bacterium
TCGAGCCGATCTTGCGCATCCCCTTGGGCGTCAACTCGAGGCGGCCTTCTTTGTTCTGGATCAGGCCGGCGTCCTCCAACATCTTCGCCAACTCGGCCATCCGCTCGAGTGACCGAGCCGCATCGTCACCGACGAGATCGCGAACGCGGTCCATGTCGGCCTCGGCCAACTGCGCCGGATTGGTCGCGCTGCGCAGCAGCTTCTCGAGTTGGTCGAGATCACCGAGCTCCTGCATCGTCTGCATCGCCTGGCCGAAACCCATCGGGTCCTGACCCTCGAACTCGTAGCTCTGGTTCCAACCCATCTGGGGGAACATGCCACGCATGTTCTGACCGAGCTGGTCCATCTGCCAGCGGAGGTCCATGTCATCCATCAGCTGGTCACTGAGTTGCTGCATCTGGGCCCGCTGCTCGGGAGTCATCGAATTCATCATCGCCTGCATCGCCGCCATCCGCTTGGCGATGATCTCCATCAACTCGTCGAATGTCTCGGGGTTCTCCGGGAAGAATTCGCCGAAGTTCTCCATGAACTGCTCGAAGCCCGGATCCTCGCCGTGGGCGTGCTTGTCGATCATCTCGTTGAGCCCTGCGAGCATGTCCTTCATCCGCTGCATGTCCTCAGGTGACATGTTCTGCATCGCGCCACTCATCTGGTCGACGGTCTGCTGCATCAGTTGTTGACGCAGCTTGTCCATCAGTTCCTCGAACCTCTGGCGGGCCTCCTCCGATTCGAAGTCGTACTGCTGCAGCTCGCGGACCTTTCCGGCGAGGTCGTCGGGCATCATGTCCAACTGGAAGTTGCGATCTTCGGCGGCCTGCTTGGCATTGTCGGCCCGACGCTCGTCGCCGCTCGCAACGGCGTCGCGTTGGGCGTTCTCGATCGCGTGACGCTCTTCGTCGATGATGTCCTCGAGCGCCTCGGCGATCTCGCTGTACACGCCACCGAGATCGCTGTTGTCGAGACGTTCCTGACGTTCGCGGCGCAGGCGTTCCATGATCTCGCGCAGTCCCTGGAGCTGCTCGCCGTTGCGGTCCTTGAAGCCGTCCTGCATCATCCGCCGTAGCGCGCTGTTGACATCGCCGTGGTACAGCAGATCGTCCGTCAGCGCGTCGAAGACGCTGTCCGCGTCCAGCTCGAAGCCCTTCTGCGTACCGTCCCAGCGCGAATAGGTCCATTGAGATGTCCGGCGTGCAGCCATAACGGCACGCTAGCCTCAGGAGACCATGCGCGTGCCACGCACCTTTGCCTTTGTCGACCTCTCCGGGTTCACGAACTACACCGCTGCGTTCGGAGACGACGCTGCAGGGCGGTTGCTGGGTGCGTTTCGCGCAATCGCCCGCGACGTCGCCAGCGAGCGCGGCGTACGCATCGCCAAGTGGCTCGGTGACGGTTGCATGATCGTGGCCATCAACCAGATCGACTGCATCGCATTCGCGATCGAGTTGGAGGAAAAGGCAACCGAAGTCTGTGCCCCGCTCTCACTACGCGTCGGCATCGCCACCGGCCATGCGCTGCTCTTCGAAGGCGACGACTACATCGGTTCGGCCGTGAACATGGCGTCTCGTTTGTGTGACGCAGCCGGACACAAGGAAGTGCTGATGCCGGCGATGCAGCTCGACCGGTTGCCGCAGGGCATCCACGCCACACCGCACGGCAGCCTCGAGCTGCGGGGCTTCCCCGGTGAGATCGAAGTCTTCGAACTCAGCGGCGTGCTCGTCGACAGTGAGCGTCGCGACACCAGCGAACTCTGGACCCGCGCTCCGTTCGGTCTCTGATCGAACCCGTCGACCTCCAGCGCGGCGCCGTCGTGCCTGCAACCCATGTCGACCGTTTGCGCGCCCACGAAGACGTCACGCTGTTGGGCGAACTCGGGACGAAGGTCGTCCGTCTCGGCCTCGATTGGTCCTGGTTGCAGCCCACCGCAGGCGCGATCGATGGCGACGCGGCCGAGTTCTATCTCGGTCTGACCCAGGTCGCCCGGTCGGTCGGCGTGACGCTGCAGTTTGCGCTCCTCGAGCGCGACGTGCCGAAATGGTTCGACAACGAAGGCGGCTTCGCCGACGCCAAATGGGCCGGGCACTGGTGGCCGCGCTGGGTCGAGGCGTGCGCCGACACGTTCGGCGACAGTGTCGGCGGATGGATCCCCATCGACCATCCGCTCGGCGTCGCCAATCGCACCGTGCGCGACGATCCGCGCAAACACGGTGAGGTACTGGACACCCTGGCAACGGCATGGCGCGACGCGTGGCGGATCCTGCGCGGCGGCCCCCCGATCGTGACGTCGTTCGGGCTCGAGATCGTGCGGCCCGTCGATCAGACGATTCCGGCCGAGCACAATGCCAAACGGCTCGACCAGATTCGCTTCAGATTGTGGTTCCAAGGGCTTCTCGACGGAATCGTCAGCATCCCCGGTCGCGCCGATCGAGAGGTCGGCGACCTCGCCGGATCGTTCGACGAGCTCGGGCTGATCGTGCGCCACGAGAACGACACCCTCGGTCTGTTGCACCGGGCCGCAGAGATGATCGACATCGGATCGAAGCCGATGTCGGTGACCTTGTTGATGGGCGCCGGCACGGATGCCGCCCGCGAACTCGTGATCGAACGTTTCATGCAGCAGGTCACCGAAGCCGCGACCGGCCTGGCGATGCACACGGTGTTGCTCAGCCCGACCTTCGACCTCGACGGTGAGGAGCGTGGCATCATCACGCGCGACCGAGACCTGAAAGACAGCGGCCGCCTCTTCCTCGGCCTCCCCCAGTAACGGTTCTGCGAGTGCTTTCGACCCCTACAGCGCGCTTTTCACACCTGGAAACAATGGTGGGGCACGGGTGGAAATCGGGCGGTGCGGATCGGATTAAGGTGCGTCATGCCCGAGACACTAATGTTCGAGACCCGCGCCGATCAGCGGGGGCGCGGCATACCGATCACGTTCTTGCTCAAGCGTGGAACATTGAAGATCGCCGACGGTCGACTGTCGTTCGTCCGAGCCAAAGCCGGCCCCGGTTTCGACGAGCCGATCGGCGACTTCCACTCGCTGTCCAAGAACATGTTCGGGATCACGATCTGGCTCGGGCCGACCCGGTACCGGTTCGTGATCGGCCAGCGGCCGACTCGTTCAGGGCTCAGTAGCGGGAATCTGGCGGTAGAGGCCTACGCGGCAGTCGACTCGGTGCAGGACTATCGCCGCGCTCGTGATCTCGCCGAGCATTGGGTGTACATCCTCAAAGAAATGGTGGGAGTCGCTGCGGCCAGTCGAACGGTGTGACGGTTCAGCGGGCGCGGTAAGTGGCGCTACTGCCGGCGCCGTCCTTGTTCAGCCGCTTGGAGAGGTGCAGGCCCTCGAGCACGAACTCGACGGCTGCAGCGACGGCCGCTGGTGATTCGTTCCCACCGGTGAGGCCCTGCACCGGCGCGGCCAGCGCCGGAACCGACTCGAGCAGAGCAACGAGGGCTGCCGACGAAACGTCTTCGCCGGTGTGCGCGATGACGCCCTCGTCGAACGCGGCGATGACGTCGCGAACCTGGTCCGGCGTGATCCGTTCCTTGTACACCGTGAGGACTGCACTGCGAACCAGGTTCTCGAGGATCGCGCCCTCGCGTCCCTCCTCCAGCGACTCGATCTCGATCTTGCCCGACGTCGAGGCAGCAATGGCGCCGAGGTCGCAGATTCGCGGCACGACCTCGCGCTCGCCGGCACGCAGACCACGCCGCAGCGCGTTCGCGGCGAGCACCTCGCGATTGGCCACCGAGAGGCGAACCGACACGCCGCTGCGCTGGTTGACGTGCGAGCTGGCCCGAGCCAGATGGCTGAGGGTCGCGATGACCTCCTCCATGTAGTCGGGGACGGTGACCTTGACGTCGCCGACGCTGGCCGAGCGCGACTCCTGGCGCATGATCGCAACTTCGGTCGCGACTTCGAGCGGATAGTGCGTACGAATCTGGCTGCCGAAGCGGTCCTTCAACGGGGTGATGATGCGGCCGCGGTTGGTGTAGTCGTCGGGGTTGGCCGAGGCCAGCAGCATGATGTCGAGCGGCAGGCGGATCTTGTAGCCACGAACCTGGATATCTCGCTCCTCGAGCACGTTCAGCAGGCCGACCTGGATCCGCTCGGCGAGATCGGGGATCTCGTTCATCGCGAAGATGCCACGGTTGGTGCGCGGCACGAGTCCGTAGTGCAGGGTCAGTTCGTCGCTGAGGTACCGGCCCTCGGCGACCTTGATCGGGTCGACCTCGCCGATCAGGTCGGCGATCGAGGTATCCGGTGTTGCCAACTTCTCGCCGAACCGTTCGTTGCGGTGCACCCAGCTGATGGGTGTGTCATCGCCCTTGTCGGCAATCAGGTCACGAGCGTGCTTGGACACTGGCGCGAACGGATCGTCGTTGATCTCGCTTCCTGCGACGATGGGCATCCACTCGTCCAGCAGTCCCGTAAGCGAGCGGATCATGCGGGTCTTGGCCTGGCCGCGCTCGCCGAGAAAGATGATGTCGT
>JAYTRT010000498.1:0-13418 GCA_043746045.1 Actinomycetota bacterium
CCTTGACGATGCCGACGAGCGTGCGCTGACCGCTGCTCAGAGCGCTACACAGACGGTCGGCGAGGTGGGTGATCTCGAACCGCTCCAACGCCGACGTGACCGCTGCCTTCTCATCTCGAACGCCGTACCACCCCGCAAAGACCCCGAGTGCCTCGCGCACCTTCAGCCGGTCGGGCAGCGGCAGGTAGCCGGCTGCGAAACCAACGTGCTCCATCGCTTTCGATCGCTTCTTCGGCAGCTGATGGCCGACGATCGTGACGGTGCCGGAATCAGGCAGGATCGCGCCGAGCAACATCAGCAGCGTTGTCGTCTTGCCAGCGCCGTTCGGACCGAGAAGTCCCACCCGTTCGCCGGGCGCGACCGAGATGCTGATGCCGTTGACGGCCTGCACCTTCTTGAAGGTCTTGCGCAGCTCGTGCGCGACCAGGACGTCGCCGACGTGAGCCCCCATGTGATGAGTATCGCAAATGGGTGTCGGCTGTTCGTCCGAATATCCGAATCGGACGCGATCAGAAGGTTGCGCGAATGGAACGTCTGCCGAGGGTTTGGCCATGGAACGTGGTTCGAACGACCAGCAGCCATCGATCGAAACGGATCTGTGCGGGGTGATAGCCGCATGTCGCGCATACGACGACATTTCGCTGTCACCCCTGCAACTTCCTGGCTCGCGCCAATGCAAACCGGATGTCGGCGAGCGCGTCGTCCATCCGCTCGAGGTCGGACCACCAGATCTCGACGATGTCCCAGCCGAGCTTCCGCAACGCCCGACTGCGCCGGACACCCCGGGCAACATCGGCCGGGCTGGTGTGGAACTCGATGCTCTGGCACTCGACGCCGACCTTGAGGTCGACATTGGCCAGATCGAGCTCGGCGATCAGCGTGCCGGAGCCGTCGTGCACCGGCCATTCGTCGACGAAGTGGATGCATTCGGCGTCGAAGATGCGGTGACTGAGCCGTTGGAACCAGCTTCGAGGCAGACGCTGGCCCATCCGGTCGTCGAGCAGCTGAAGCATCTGCGTGGCCGAACCCTTCCTGTCGCCGATCCGCCAGCGATCGAACGTCTGCCTCAGCCACTGTGTCGGCTTGTGCTGGCGGAGCACCGAGTCCAGCGCCTTCTCGGCCGCCAGGCCATCGGCATGAAGATGGATCAGAGTGACCGGCAGCGTCGTGACCGGGATGCCGTTGACGACGTATTTGTCGGCTGTGGTCAGTCGTCGTGACCATCGCACCTCGACGCCGGCGGGTGAGCGATCGTGCCCGCCCATCGGGATGACGATCTGGA
Source organism: Actinomycetota bacterium (assembly GCA_043746045.1). Lineage (GTDB taxonomy): Bacteria > Actinomycetota > Acidimicrobiia > Acidimicrobiales > Ilumatobacteraceae > WLMZ01. Next base: position 1,283 of record JAYTRT010000498.1, read on the forward strand.
GCGTCTTGGCGTCGGCAAATCCGTCGAGGGCACACAGACGGGCCGCTGCGGCGCTGGACAACAGCGCACCTCTCGTGGCAAGGGTGCTCATCATTGCGTCCTGATGCCACGTCGAAGGTGCCCCCACGAGGGCAATCACACCCGGCGACGCCCGTCGCCACAGGTTGTTGGCGAGCATTCGCTGTTGCTTCTCCCAGCTGAATCCGGCGTCGCGCAGTTGTTTGTCGGTCGCCGAACCATGTTGATGAGCGAACAACGACGCCGCCGTCTCGGTGGCTGGCGGGAGTTCGATTTGTTTGGGGGTCACACACACTGAGTGCTTCGAGGAGGGTGATTCCGGAAAACAAGACTGGCACGAGGGGTTGGCGGCTGGGTCGGGGGTGAGGTGATCGCCTGAGCGTTGGCGGTCCGCTTGGCGGCTGGCTGGGAGTGGGGGTGACAGCGAGATGTCGTCGTATGCGCGACTTGCGGCTGTCACCCCCTCGTGAATCGGGGGCTGACGGCGGCGTCAGGCGGTGTCGATGGCGAGCGCGGCGCGCCGGGCTTCGAGGATCGCCTCGAGAATCGTACGCGGGGCGACGCAATCCCCGACGCTGAGGTGGCCGCCGGCGAGCGGGTCGGTCGGCAGGCGGAAGCCGCAGTCGACGACTGCGACGCACTCGATCACGCGTCGTTCGGCGGTGAACCGGTCCTCGACCACAACCTCGCCGGCCGACGCGCTGCGCAGCAGCGTGCGCCGTTCGATACGGACCCCACCCTGGGCCAGCCGGACATTGGCAGGCGCCAGATCGCCGGTTCGGCTGAGCTCGTTGCCGGCGATGTTGTCCTGGGTGATCAGCACAGCGCGGGCGCCGAGTTCTTCTGCGATGGAAACGCCGATCGGTCCGCCGATCGGATCGAAGACCACCACGGTTCCGTCGCCGGGGACCACGGCCCGGCCGGCGCGGAGGTCGCCGATGTCGACGACGTTCGCGTCGGTAGCGCTCGCGTACGGGCGAACACCCGCAGTACCGCCCGTCGCCTGGACGATGACGTTGCCCGGAGAGGCGACAGCCGTGTACAACGTGTTCAGTTCGATCGAAACGCCGTTCGCAGAGCATTCGGCGATCAGCCAGTCGACCAGCGGCTTGCCGGGACCGGCGACGGCCGCGACTCCGCCGAGGGCAACATCACGCTCGACGATGCGGACCCGGTGCCCTCGAAGCGCGGCGACTCGTGCGGTTTCCAGACCAGCGACACCTCCGCCGACCACGACGACGTCACGGGGCCGAGCGGTCGGCGCGTACCAGTTCGGATCTTCGGTTTCGCGCCCACTCGTCGGCTCGCCGACACAGGTCACGATCGGGTTTCGCGCGTCGCGCACCTGACACGTCTGGTTGCACCGGATGCACGGGCGGATGTGATCGGGCGTGCCTGCCGAGAGCTTGGCGACCGTGTTCGGGTCGGCGATCTGAGCGCGCGTCATCTCGACTGCGTCACAGACGCCGTCGTCGACTGCCCGATCGGCCTGACCCCAATCGACGATCGATCCCTGCAGGATGACTTTTGTCGGCTGCCCCGCGGCTCGTAGGGCTGCGGTCACGGTCCGGCAGACACCGATGTTGAAACCAGTCGGTTCGTGGAAGTCGGGACGGGTCTTTTCGATGCTGAAGATGGAGCCGCGCACGACGACGACATAGTCCAGTCCACACCCGGCGAGTTCCTCGGCGATGGCCGGTGCCATCTCCGGGGTGATGCCCGCCCACGGCGCCAGTTCGTCGCACGACAGGCGAAGGCCGACCACTCGGTCGGACCCGATGCCAGCCCGAACTGCAGCAATCACGCGGCGCGCGAGCAGCGACCGGTCGGTGCCCCATTCGTCGCCGCGCTGGTTGGTCAGGCCGGAGAGGAACTGGCGGATCAGACTGTGCTGACCGGCGTTGATCTCCACGCCGTCGCAGTCGGCCTGGCGAGCAAGCCGAGCGGCGCTGTCGAACCCGGCGATGACGGCCGCGATGTCCTCGGGCTCCATCCACTTCGGCACCTCGCGACTGTTCACCTCGGGAACTCTCGACGGCGCCCACAGTTCGCTCTGGTTGTAGGCCGATGAACCCTGTCCACCCGTGTGATCGAGGCCGGCGATCATCACGCCGCCGTTCGACGCGCAGATCTTTGCGAGCTTCGACCAACCCTCGCCACATCGTGATGCAAGAGGTGAGCGCTCGTACGGCCAGTCGCTGCCGTGCACGCTCGCGCCTTCCGCAACCACGATGCCGGCGCCGCCCTCGGCACGGGTTGCGTGATAGCGGACCCAACGATCGGGAAGCGCCCGGTTGTCGTCGGCCAGGTTCGTGACGTGGGGGCCGAACATGACCCGGTTCGGGGCGGTGCGCGCACCGAGGCTGAGAGGTTCGAGGAGGCGCATGACTCAGCGATTCTTATCGAGTGACAGCTCTTCGCGTCTCATCAACCGTTTGATGTTCGATCCGTGCTTGATCAGAACCAGGCACCCGAGGAGGATGCTGGCGACGATCTCCCACGCCGGGCTGCCGAGGACAGCCTCGCCGATCGGCAGCAGGGCGATGATCGCCAACGACGCGAGCGAGGCCTTCTTGGTCAGCCGGCTGACCGAGAACCAGATCACCAACAGGATCGGCGAAAGGACCGGCTGGATGACGAACATCGCGCCGCCGACGGTGGCCACGCCCTTCCCGCCCCGGAACCGTGGGACGCCGAAGCGACCGACACACGGAAGCATGTGACCAAGCGCGGCTGCGCCTGCGCAGATGTACGCGGCGCGCCGGTCGATCAGCGCCCATGCCAGACCCGCCGCGATCGCGCCCTTGGCGGCATCGAGCACGAACACCAGTACGCCTCGCTTCCAGCCGAGCACTCTGCTGACGTTCGAGGCGCCTGGGTTGCCGGAGCCGGCTGTCGTGATGTCGACGCCGCTCGCCCGTGCAACCATCACCGCGCTCGGGAACATCCCGAGCAGGTAGGCCGCAGGGACCAACGCGACGATCAGCACGACAGGATCAGCACGACAGGATCAGCACAGCGTGGTCAAGCAGGCGTGAGCATGTCAGCGCACGGAAACGGGTTTGCGCGACAGCGAGAGCCGGACCGGCTTCGTGTGGTCCATACTCGGCTTCGGGCTCGAGGCCGGATCGACACCATCCAGCAGGTCTTGACCGTATCCGTTGACGCACTCGGGGTCGGGTCCGTCGAGAGGCAGCCCGGTGAAGAACTTGGCGGCCATGCAACCGCCCTGGCAGGCGTCGTAACTACCGCAACTGCTGCACGCCCCTGCCGACTGTGGCTCGCGCAGCTCGAGGAACAGGTCGCTGTGTTTCCAGACGTTGGCGAACCCGCCCTCGTCACGAACCGAGCCCGCCTTGAACTCGTCGTGGATCACGAACGGGCATGCGTAGACGTCGCCGATCGGGTCGATCAGACACACGACGCGTCCGGCACCGCACATGTTCAGGCCGGGGAGCGGATCCTCACCGAGCGCGTTGAGATGGAAGAACGAGTCGCCGGTCAGGACGTTGTCGCCGTGCGCCACCAGCCAGTTGTAGATCTGGCGTTGCTGAGCGTTGGTCGGATGCAGGTCGTGCCAGCTGTCGGCGCCGCGGCCGCTCGGGCGCAGGCGCGTGACCCGCAATTGTGCGCCGTAGGAATCGGCCAGCGCCTTGAACTCGTCGAGCTGATCGACGTTGTGGCGGGTGACGACGACGCTGATCTTGAACGGTCCGAAACCCGCTGCTCTGAGGTTGTCCATTGCCCGGCGAGCCATCGCGTAGCTACCGTCGCCACGCACGGCGTCGTTTGTCACAGCGTCGGTGCCATCGAGGCTGATCTGGATGTCGAGGTAGTCCATCGACGCCAGCCGCTGGGCCTTCTCGAAATCGATGAAGGCGCCGTTGGTCGAGAACTTGACGCCGATTCCCTGGGCGATCGAGTACTCGAGGAGTTCGAAGAAGTCGCGCCGGATCATTGGTTCGCCGCCGCCGAGGTTGATGTAGAAAACTTGAAGGTCGCGCAGTTCGTCGAGGACCCGCTTGGCCTCGGCCGTCGTCAACTCACGAGGGTCGCGCTGACCGCTCGACGACAGACAGTGCACGCACTGCAGGTTGCACGCGTACGTCAGCTCCCACGTCAGACAGATCGGGGCATCGAGCCCACCCTTCAACGTGGTGACCAGACCTTCAACGCTCATCGGTGCACTGTCCATCTCCGTGATCCATCGATTTCTCCCTGTCCGTCACTGAGCGCGGCGCGCCGTTTTCCTGGTTCAGTCGCTGCGCTCGCTCACGAACGACCTCCGACGATTGCAATGATTCGAATGCGTTGGCGAAGTTCTGCCAACGGTTCGGAGCGATCTCGCACGCCACGAGTGTGGCTTGCAACGAGGGGTGGTCGCCGAGAGCCTTTGCGACCCTGACAATGTCGACGTGTTTCAAGAAGACCAGCCGCCGGTTGCCGTAGTGGTAGGCGAGCGCGCCGAACGGCTCGGGTCGCAGCGCGACATGCGGATGCAGTTCCAGTGCTTTCTGAAGCTGCTGCTCCAGCACGGGCTAGTAGACGCCGCACATGCCGTCGATGGAGATCTCCTCGACGAGCAGTTCTTCTTCCACCATGTCGTCTGCCGACTGGTCGGCATCGGTCTCGGTGGCAATTGTCTCTGCGACTGTCTGTGACATGGAAGACCTCCGTTGGGCGAGCGCTGAGAGCGAACGCTACGGGGTTGTGCCGCGCTTCGCCAACATGTCGGTCATCACCGTGATCTCTGCCTGCTGTCCGTTGACGATGCTGGTGGCCAGCCGCACGACATCGGGTCGATCGGTGCGGGCGAGGACGGCCTGGGCCATGGCGACTCCTGCGGTGTGGTGCGCGATCATCAACTGCAGGAAGGAGATCTCCGCCTGGGCGATCGGCAACGTGCCCAACGCTGTGACCTGGGGTCGAGTCGCCATGCCGGGCATCCGTCCGTCGGCCGTCATGGTCATCGTCGTACCGCTTGGCGCGGTGCCCGACATGCCGCCCATGGCGCCCATCTCAGAACCCGATGTGGAGCCCGACAGCAGGTTGTCCGACCGGATCCACGCCATCGGCGTCGCGGTCGAGGTCGGGTTCAGGCCCCATTCGTCGAGCCACCCGCTCATCCGGCCGATCTGGCCCTGCTGACCGAGCGAGATGTCCGTCGCCAAAAGCTTCAGATCCGGATCGGTCGTACGGTCACGGATCGCTTCGGCCATCGCGACGGCTTGGGCGTGGTGGACCGACATGTCGCGGGCGAATCCGGCTTCGACCGATGTGTCTCCCGGCAGATGCATCGACGCTGTGGAGCCAGGACCGGTGGTGTTGGCACTCGCCGAATTGCTGGTGCTGCTGCATGATGCGAGCGTCGCAGCTGCGATGATCACGGCCAACGCTCGCTTCACGAGATGGGGTTCCCGAAACCGCCGCTGCACGTGACCCCGAGTTCGGGTGTCTGAGGGCCCTCCTGATACTTCTCGACGAACTGCGCGAGTCGTGGATCGGTGACGGAGGCGAGACGCAGCTGCAATCCCCATGCCGTCGCGACAACGGCTTCGCCCTTGGCCAGGCCGGGATACGGCGAGACGAGAATGTGCGTCTGGTTGACCGCGAACGCCGCCAGGATCGCGACCTGATCCGCCGGCAGGCTCGGGTCATAGGCCAGCCACACTGCGCCGTGCTCCAGCGAGTGGACGGCGTGCTCGTTCGCGACCGGCTGGTTGTACACACCACAGTTCTGCCAGACCGGGTTGTGGTCGCCACCGACCGGTGGCGACTGCGGATAGTTCTGCGGCGCGGTGGTATGGGTGCGGCTGAGGCCGGTGTAGGTCTGCACACCGGCAATCGATCCGGGAGCCGGGACTGTCGGCCCGACGATCGGAGCGGTCGTCGTCGTCGTGGACGCCGACTTGGAGCTGCTACATCCCACGATCGCCAGAGCCATGACTGCGACGGTCAGGAGCTTTGTTGCTTTCACGACAGAATCATGCCGTGAATCCGGGGTGAAGTACCCGTCACGAACATCCGCGTCCGTCACGAGCAACTGTGTCAGAGGTCCTTGCACAACCTCAGTGCGTCGTAGATCGCTGCGTGGATGTTTCGTGCCGAGACGGCGTCGCCGATCCGGAACAGTTGGAAGCTCCCGCCGGCATGTGTCGCCAACCGTTGCGGTCGTCCTTCCATCAACGCTCCGTAGTCGACTGCGCCGCGGTTGACCGATCGCGGTTTCAGCGCGAAGTACAGCTCGTCGGACGGCGTCGTTCCATACTCCACCACCACTTGGTCGACGCGTCGGTCGCGCCGCTCCTCGCTGTAGTCACTGCCGATCATGGCGATCAGCTCGTCGCCGTCGCGTCGGACCGAGCACAGTCGACTGTTGATCGAGATCCGCACATCGGCCCGGCTGAATGCTCTTGCGTACGGAACATGATTGAGACCGCCGACCTCGGGTGCGAAGAACCGTTCCGGGGTGACGAATTCCAGCTCGCTGCCCGCGTCGACGATGATCTCCGCCGCCGACATGCCGGGATGAGCACCGTTGTCGTCGAACAACAGCACCCGAGGCGCCGGCTTGGCATCGCCCGAGAGAATGTCCCAGCTGGACGTCACCAGTTCGGCGCCGGACTCCAGCGGAGTCAATTGGGCGACGCCTCCGGTGGCGACGATCACGACGTCGGGATCCAGCAATGCGACGAGATCGTCGTCGGCGTAGGTGTCGTAGCGCACATCCACTCCGAGTCGGGCCAACTCGGACACGCGCCAATCGATGATGCCGATCAGGTCCCGACGGCGTCGGTTGCGGACGGCGAGCCGCAGCTGACCCCCGGCCTGCGGCATCACCTCCAGAACGGTCACGTGATGACCGCGTTCGGCTGCGACTCGAGCGGCTTCGAGTCCAGCGGGTCCGGCGCCGACGACGACGATCCGCCGGGTCTTCGCAGCGCGAGGGATCTCGTGCGGCATCGTGCTCTCGCGGCCGGTGGCTGCGTTGTGGATGCACAGTGCCTCGCCCGATTCGTAGATGCGGTCGAGGCAGTACGTCGCCCCGACACACGGGCGGATCTCGGCCTCGCGGCCGGCGGCGATCTTGTTGACGATGTGCGGATCGGCGATGTGGCTGCGGGTCATACCGACGACGTCGAGCAACCCCTCGCGGATGGCGTATCGGGCCGTCGCGACATCGTCGATCTTGGAGGCATGCAGGACGGCGAGTGTGGTGTGCTCGCGCACCGTCCCGCAGAAGTCGAGCGTTGGCGCGCTGCGCATGCCGTGGATGGGGATCACGTCGGTCAGTGCTGCGTCACTCTCGATGTGGCCGCGGATCACATTGACGAAATCGATCAGCCGTCGTGTACTGAAATGGTCCAGGATTGCCAGGCCGTCGTCGCGAGTCAGCCCATCCGGGACGCGTTCCTCGACGGACATCCGCAGTCCGACGATGAAATCGTCGCCGACCTGGTCCCGAATCTGCTCCAGCACCCTCGTACCGAAACGCAACCGGTTCTCGAACGAACCTCCGTACTCGTCGTCGCGCCGGTTGGTCGCCGGTGACCAGAAGCCATCGAAGAGGTGGCCGTACGACTCGATCTCGATGCCGTCCATACCACCGGCCTGCATTCGTTCCGCGGCGTCCGCGTAGTCGCCGATGATCCGTTCGATGTCCCAGTCCTCGGCCTCTTTCGGGAACGCGCGGTGTGCCGGTTCGCGGATCGGCGAGGGCGCGACCAGTGGCAGCCAATCCGCTTTGTTCCATCCCGTCCGTCGGCCGAGGTGAGTGATCTGGATCATCGCCGCGCATCCGTGATGGTGGACAGCGTCGGTCAGTTCACGGATCCACGGGACGATCTCGTCCTTGTAGGCGTGCAGGTTGCCGAACGCCTGTGGGCTGTCCGGCGACACGACCGCCGACCCCGCTGTCATCGTCAGCCCGAGACCACCTTTGGCTTTCTCCTCGTGGTAGCGCCGGTAGCGCTCCGTGGGCATCCCGTCGTGGCCGTACGCCGGCTCGTGCGCGCTGGACATGACTCGGTTGCGGAGCTGGAGGTTCTTGATCCTGAACGGCTGGAGCAACGGATCGTCGTCGAGAACTGCCATAGCATTTCGTACCACAGGTCCGATGCACAGCGGGTGAAATCGATGTGTGTCACCGGCTATTCTGAAACAGTCGTGCTGGTAATCGGCGACGGTCCGAAGCGTCGATCCGAGGAGCAATCGTGGGTGTTTATGAGCTCGGGCGCGTGCCCCGGATCGTGAGTGGAGACGACGCGCTGACGATTCTGCTCGGCGCAGTCGAAGCCTTCGGGCCGAGCGGGGCGGTGTTGATCGTCGACGAAGCCGTCGCGTTCACCGGCTACGCCGCACGGGTGGCAGTGGCTCTCGGCGGCGTGCCGGTGGTGCAGCACATCGTGCCACCGGGCGAGCCGACGGTGCTGTCGGTGAACGCCGCAGCGGATGCGGTTCGGACCCTGCGGGGCGCAACCGTGGTCGGCATCGGTGGCGGTTCGGCTCTCGATACGGCGAAGCAGGCGGCGGTCGTCGCTTCCGGTGAGAGCGGGGTCGAGCCGTACCTGCTGGGCGCGAACGCGTTCGTCGGCCGCCGCCCGATCATCGCCATCCCGACCACATCCGGCACGGGCGCCGAAGTGACGCGGACGTGCATCCTCAGTGATGCCGCCGGCCGAAAGCTGTGGACGTGGGGCGACGAGATGTTGCCGGACCTGGTTCTGCTGGACCCGACCGCCGCGGTGACGATGCCGTTGCACGTCACCACAGCGACAGGCCTCGACGCCTTCGTGCACGCATTGGAAGCCAGCAGTGGTCAGCGCCGCAACGAGCTGTCGTTCGCTCCCGCTCTCCGGGCCATGCAGCTGGTCCGCGCGCACCTGCCGGTTGCCGTCACGCGCCCCGACGATCTCGTCGCCAGGCAGGGGATGCAGGAAGCCGCGCTCTTGGCCGGTACCGCCATCGACAACTGCGGAACGGGTATCGCCCATTCGATCGGCCACGCGCTCGGATCGCTGTACCACCTGCCTCATGGAATCTCGGTTGCCATCGGTCTCGATGCGGCGATCGAGTGGAACGTGGCCGGTGCCTCCGACGCCTACGAGACAGCAGCATCGGCATTCAACGCATCGGCCGAGGATGTTCCGACGATCCTCCGTGACTTGTTCGAGGCGAGCTCGTTCGGAGCAGTCCTGGCCACGATGCCCTCCCTCGACCTGGACGCGGCGGCTCTTGCCGAGGTGATGATCGCGGTGGAGAATCAACCGATGCTGAACAACAACAGTCGGGTTCCCGACGATGCCGAGCGGCAGATGTTGGCCGAGCTCACGGTCGAATCGTGGGGCCGGTTGCGCAGCACGGCGGTATGCGGATGAGTGCGATCACTCGCATCGACATCACGCACCATCAGCTGCCCCTCGATCCGCCGTTTCCGGCGTCGTGGGATCCCCAGCCACGCACGAAGTTCCCGGCGACCATCGTCCGGGTCCACGATTCCGATGGGAACGTGGGCATCGGCTCGGGCGACGCGATGTACGGCTTCACCGACTACCAGCGCTACTTCATCGGCGAAGATCCGTTGGACCTCGATCGTCACGCAGCTGTCCTTTCGAACATCGAGTTCCACGCCGGCCGGCCGTGGCCGATGGACATCGCGTTGTGGGACCTCGCCGGCAAGATCCGCGACGAGCCGATATGGAAGATGGTCGGTGGCCGCAGCAATCGTGTTCGAGCGTACGCGTCGAGCGGTGTCCATCGTCCCGTTGTCGAGATGGTCGAGGTGGCTCGGCGAATCGTCGACCTCGGTTTTCCGGCGTTGAAGGTTCGCTTCGGTCGCCCGAATCTGGACGAGGATCTGGCAGTCATCTCCGCTGTCCGCGACGCCGTCGGCGAGCAGCTCGAGCTGATGGTCGACTGCAATCAGGGCTGGCGGATGCCGTGGGACACCCAGCGTCCGTGGAACGTCGATCAGGCCACGGACGTGGCGCAGCGGCTGGAAGCCGAGCGGGTGTACTGGATGGAAGAGCCGTTGCATCGCGGCGACTACGACGGGATGTCGGAACTGCGCAACCGAGTGAGTATCAGCATCGCCGGTGGCGAGTTGACCCGCGAGCCGTACGAGTTCCGCGAGCTCTTGGCCCGCCACTGTTTCGATGTCTTCCAACCCGATGCCGTCTGCTCGATGGGCATCTCCGGACTCCGTCACCTGGCCGTCGAGGTCGAGGCCGCCGGCAAGATCTTCACGCCGCACACCTGGGGCAACGGAATCGGGGTGATGGCCAATCTGCACCTCACGGCCGGCACCGTCGACACGCCGTTCATCGAGTTCCCGTTCGATCCTCCGGAGTGGACGACGGCACGGCGCGATTACATCCTCACCGACACCATCGAAGCCGACGGCAACGGCTGGATCACTCTGTCCGACCGTCCGGGCCTCGGCATCGAGCTGGACGAAGAGGTGCTGACGAGGACACTCACCGGCCAGGCGACGTTCGCATAGGGTACGCCGATGGCACGGACCCCCGATCTCGAGATGAAGCGTGAGCTGCTCGACCGGGTCGTTGCCTACCTCGCCGAACACGGGCTCGGCGACATGTCGCTGCGCCCGATGGCAAAGGCACTCGAGACGAGCCCGAACCGCCTCGTCCATCACTTCGGGTCGAAGCAGGAGTTGCTGACCACTGCGTTGAAACAGGCGATGAAAATTCAGGAGGACGTACGCGACGGTTGGCTGAAACGGCAGCCCGACATGTCGAAGACGGCCGAGCTGCGCAAGTGGTGGAAATGGCTGAACGACTCGCCGGCCAACCTCGCCCTGACCCGCCTCGGTCTCGAAGCCGTCACGTTGGAGGCAACACACACGGGTCTCAGCGGCGACGTTCGCGCCGAGCAGATCGGTGTGTGGCGCGAGCAGATCGAGCAGCGTTTCGTCAGCGAAGGCCTGCCGCCGGGCGTCGCCAACATCGAAGCATCGTTGTTGAAGGGCACGTTCACCGGCCTGATCGTCGACCTGATGGCCACCGGGGACAAGGCTCGTCTGACCAAGGCGTTGGAGCAGGCGTTACGTCGCACCGATGCAGTGCTCGAAGCCGCACGGGCGTCGGCGCGCCCCCGCTGAACGACTGCCGCCTGAACGACTGCCGCCTCGACTACTGGTCGCGCAGGAAACGCTCGACTTCGTCGATGAAGGCCGGACCGTCGACCGTCTCGGGCAGCTCGGCCTCCAGCTCGCCGCCGACCGAATCGTCGTCATCATCGTCGTCATCGTCGAGATCGTCGTCATCATCGAGCGAGAAGTCCTCGATGCCGGCGTCGCTCATGCTCTCCAGCCGGCGTACGTACCCGGTCAGGTCGTCGTCTTCACCGACGATGGTGCTGACCCGGTTCTCGTAGTCGCTGACATCGTGTTCGAGCCGCACCGTGGGCATCGTGGTCCCGATGATGCTGCCAAGCCGGTCGACCAGAGCCAGGGTGGCCTTCGGTGACGGCACCTGCGACGCATATGCGGGCACCGCCGCCCACAGTGCAGCGCATTGCAGATCCGCTTTCGTGCAGGCATCATGCAGGACGCCGACGATTCCGGTCGGCCCCTCGTAGCGCGAGCGCTGCAGATCGAATCGGTCGATCAGATCCTGGTCGCTGGCCGTTCCGATCAATTGCACGGGCCGACTGTGCGGCACGTCGGCCAGGAGCGCGCCGAGCGTGATCACGAGCGAGGCATTGAAATGCTTGGCGACATCGACGATCTCGTCGCTGAACGCTCGCCAGCGCATCGCCGGCTCGGGTCCGAGGATCAGGATGACATCGGCGCCTGGCGTGCTGGCATGCCACAGCCCGACGGTCGGCCAGACGATGCTGCGCTCGAGCGCAGCGGACAGGCGGACGTGCGGTCGGATCGTCGCGAAGTCGGTGAATTCCTCCGGATCGATCTCGGCCAGCGGCGTTGCGTTCCAGTCTTCGATCAGATGTCGAACGCCTCCCGAGGCAGCATCGCCGGCGTCGTTCCACCCGGTGAACGCGGCAATCACAACGGGGCTGCGAAGTGTTGGTTTGCTGAGCCACCGGACGTGCTCCATCAGCGCCGAAGCCTATCGACGCAATTTCGCCGACACATGTG
>JAYTRT010000499.1:0-13418 GCA_043746045.1 Actinomycetota bacterium
GGCGTGTTCGGGCCGGGCGTGTTCGGGCCGGGCGTGTTCGGGCCGGGCGTGTTCGTGCCGGGCGGTTCATGAGGGCGGCCGTGCACCGTGAGCGGTGGCGCATCGGTCGCGCAGTGATACGACGGGGTGCGCTGGTCGATCGGCGTCGGATCGTCAGGTGTCGAGCCCTGGAGCACGTTCGAGCGAATTCCGGCGAAGGAGACCGCCGCGCCGACAGCAACGATCGCTGCAGCCCAGAGCAGTGTCGTGTGGAAGCCGTCGACGAGTGCGCGGGGCGACACGCCGTGGACCGGACTGAACCCGGCCACGAGTGGAACGGCAGCCACGGCGAGCAGGCCGCCGACGCGTGCGACGGCATTGTTCACGCCGGATGCCACCCCGGCGTGCGATGCATCGGCTGCAGCCAACACGGTCGCCGTGAGCGGTGCAACGGTCAGCGCCAGCCCAGCCGAGAACAGCAGGATGGCTGGAAGGACACTGGTGACGTAGCTGTGTCCTGGCCCGATCCGGGTCATCAGGATCAGGCCGCCGGCGATCACCACCGGGCCGATCGTCATCGGCCAGCGGGGCCCGATTCGCTGCGCCAGTGCGCCGGCTCTGGCCGAGAAGGCCAGCATGATGACGGTGATCGGAAATGTGGACGCTCCTGCCGCGAGCGGCGAGTACCCCATCGCCTGCTGGAGGACGAGGCCGATCATGAACAGCGTTGCGCTGAGCCCGCCGTACACGAACAAGGTCGTCAAGTTGGCCGACGAGAATTGACGTGAGCGGAAGATGCGCAACGGCAGCATCGGGTGGCGACGGCGGCTCTCGGTGGCGACGAATGCTGACATCGCAACGACACCGACGACACCGAGCGGCCACGAACGTTCGATCAGGGCCCACGTGCTGCCGGCCAATCCGAGCGCGCCGATCAGCGCGCCGGGCAGATCGAGTCGCCCCGTGACTGTGGTGTCCCGTGTCTCGGGAACGTGGCGAACACTGATCCAGATCACCAGCGCGGCCAGTGGCAGGTTGAGCAGGAAGATCCATCGCCACGACGCCGCGTCGACGAGATAGCCGCCGAGGAAGGGTCCGATCGCGGTGGTCACACCACCCAGTCCGGACCACGCGCCGATCGCCCGGGCGCGATCCTGCGGATGGAACGAGGCCTGCAGGATCGCCAGACTGCCGGGTGTGAGCAGGGCACCGCCAACACCTTGCAGTGCTCGGGCGGCGACGAGCAAGCCCACGTTCGGGGCAACGCCGCACATCAACGACGCCGCGGCGAACCAGATCACACCCACGATGAACACCTTGCGGCGCCCGAGTCGATCGCCGAGTGAACCGCCGATCAGGATCAGCGCGGCGAGGGTGAGCGTGTAGCCGTTGACCACCCATTGCAGTCCGGCGAAGTTGGTGTGCAGATCCTTGCCGAGCCTCGGCAACGCGACGTTGACCACCGTGGCGTCCAACGAGACCATGCCCGAACCGAGCACCATCGCAGCCAGGACCCACTTCCCGGCAGCTGTGTCGAAGCGCACGGGCGTGTGGGCGGCTGGTTGTTCGGCAGCTGAACGTTCCGCGTCCGAAGGCTCCGCGGCTGGTTGGTCGGCGGTCATCTGCCTTCTACCAGGCGTATGCCTCGGGGGCCGTGCCGCCCGGCCCCGGGAAGATCCGGTTGATCGCAGTCAGGGTTTCGTCGCTCAGCGCGATGTCGAGGGCGCGGAACGACGCGCCCTCGAACTGCTCCATCGTGCGCGGCCCGATGATCGGGCACGTCACGCCGTCCTGAGCCAGGAGCCATGCCAGAGCAACGGCAGCTGGCTCCTCGCCGAGGTCGGTGCACAGGGCTTCCCACTTCTCCAGCTGAGGGCGGATCTTCTCGATCCGCTTGACCGACGCAGCGGACTGGCGTCGGGAGGCGGATGCGTTGTTCAGAACGCCGCCGAGGAGACCACCGGAGAGCGGGCTCCACGGGATCACTCCGACGCCGTACTCGAGACATGCGGGCAACAACTCGAGTTCGATCGTGCGGACGAGGAGGTTGTAGTGGCTCTGCTCACTGACGAGCCCCAACGAGCCCCGCGTCTTGGCCGCCTCGTTGGCGCGGACGATGTGCCAGCCGGCGAAGTTGCTGCTGCCGACGTAGATGATCTTGCCCTGCTGGGTCAGCGTCTCCATCGCCTGCCAGATCTCGTCCCATGGAGCCGTGCGGTCGACATGGTGCATCTGGTAGAGGTCGATGTGGTCCGTCTGCATCCGCCTCAGGCTCTCGTCGCATGCAGCACGGATATGGCGTGCCGACAGACGTCCGTCGTTCGGCCAATCGGTCATCGCGCCGAACAGCTTTGTCGCCAGTACCACCTTCTCGCGACGGCCTCCGCCCTGCGCGAACCACCGTCCGACGATCTCCTCCGTGGCACCGGCGCCCTTGTCTCCACCATAGCGATTGGCCGTGTCGAAGAAGTTGACACCGAGTTCCAACGCCTTGTCCATGATCGCCCACGAGTCGGGTTCGGTGGTCTGGGGGCCGAAGTTCATCGTGCCGAGGCACAGTTCACTGACCTGTAGGGCTGTCCGTCCGAGTCGTCGATAGCGCATCTGCCCATTCTCGCGCAGGGGGCAGCAGGACGTGGGGGTTGAGGATTCCGTCGGGGTCGAGCGCGTTCTTGATCGCCCGCATCGTGTCGATCTCCGCTTCGCTGCGGCTGAGGTGCAACCAGCGCTTCTTCGCTGTCCCGATCCCGTGCTCGGCACTGATGCTTCCGCCGTGAGCAGCGACATAGACCAGTACTGCTTCGTCGGCCGTGTCGTCGTCGGCGTCGAGACCGCTGATGTTGACATGGATGTTGCCATCGCCGACGTGCCCGAACAGCCAGGTGATCGCGTTCGGCGCCACGGCTGCGACGACTGCCGGCGCATCGTCGATGAACCGGGCGAGACGATCGAGCGGCAATGTCACATCGAGCTTGTGTGGTGTGCCCAGCGTGTTCAACGCCAGGGTGTGATCCTCGCGATAGCGCCACAGAGCAGCACGCACGACGTCGTTCGTCGCGACAGCGACGTCCGAGACGCCGGACAGTCGATCGACGGCTGCAGCCAACTCACCCGTCGGGTCGTGGCTGTCGGCAGCCTCGATCAGCAGGTACACCTGGTGGGACCGCGCGAACGGCTGGCGCAGACCGAAGGCCTCGCAGACGAGACGTACACCTGCGTCGAGGAACAGTTCGGCCGCCTCCAACGAGCCGATGGCGGACCGCAGTTCGGCGACAGCCGCGACGGCACCCTCGACGGTGGAGAACGCGAGCAGTGCCGTGACGCGATGTTCGTGACGGTTCACCAGCCGGAGCCGGGCTGCGGTGACGATGCCGAGGGTGCCCTCGCTGCCGCACAGCAACGACGGAAGGTGATATCCGGTGTTGTCCTTGACCAGCCCCGTCAGCCGGCTGATCGTCCTGCCCGTACCGAGCACCACTTCGATTCCGATCACCTGCTCGCGGGTGCCGCCGTAGCGGATCAGGTTCAGCCCGCCGGCATTCGTCGCGATCGTGCCGCCGATGGTCGCCGAATCGCGCGCTGCGAGATCGATCGCGTACGCCAGCCCGGCAGCATCGGCCGCAGCGCGGACATCGGCGAGAATGGCGCCGGCTCCGACCGTGATCTGTCGAGCGGCAGTGTCGACGGGACCGATCGCCGCCATCCGTCGCAGGCTGACCACGAGCTCGCCGCGCGTGGGGATCCCGCCGCCGACCAGCCCGGTGTTTCCTCCTTGGGCAACGATCGCGATTGCCTCGGCCCGACAGAGCGCGATGATCGCGCTGACCTGCTCGGTGTCGGCCGGCCGGATCACGGCGCGAGTTCGTCCGTGGAACCGCCCTGTCCAGTCCGTCTCGTATCCGGATCGAGCGTCGGCATCGAGGATGACGTTGTCCGCTCCGACGATTTCGATCAGTGCAGAGATCGCTGGCGGGCTCGGTGTGGCGGCGTCCGGCGCGTCGAGATCAGCCGGCACCGCGAACGACCCGCTCGAGGAACTCGATCACCGCGTCGTTGAATCGGTCGTTGCGGTCGCCCGCGACCATGTGCCCGGCACCGGCAACATCGACGATCTCGGCGTGGGGGATCAGTTGTTTCAGCTCGGCCGCGCCCTCTGCGCTGACGACATCGCTGCTGCCACCGCGAACGAGCAACGTCGGAACGGTCACGCGTCGGCTGGCCTCGTGCAGACGCTGCGGGGGAGTGAATCGACCCGCTGTCGGCTCGCCGGTCTCGTCGACGGTCGCCTCGTTGTCGATCCGTGCGAAGAACCTGGGGTCCCAGTGCCAGACCCACATCCCGTCGTCGCGCTGGCGGACGTTCTTGCGCAGACCGTTCACGTCGCTCGGTCGCTTTCGGTTCGGGAGGTAGCTGGCAACGGCATCGGCAACGTCGTCGAGCGAGGCGAAGCCGTCGATACCGAGCCGCATGAAGTCGCCGATCCGGTTGACGCCCTCTCGCTCGAGTCGGGGTGTCACATCGACCAGGATCAACGCTTTTGCATCCGGCACCATCCCCTCACCGATCGCAACGAGTGCGGACAGGCCGCCGAGCGATGCGCCGACCAACACCGGCTGGCTGAACTCATCGGCGACGTCGGCGACCGCAGTGGCGAACGTGTCGAGGTCGTAGTTCCCGTTCGGTTCCCAGCCGCTCTCGCCATGACCCGGGAGGTCGAACGACGCGCCGTACCACGAGCGCTCGGCGAGAGCGGTCAGTGCGCCACCCCACGCGTGGCGGGTCTGCCCACCGCCGTGAAAGAGCAGGACCGCCGGATCGCCGGGATCGCCGGCCACATCGGCGACCATCTCCAGCCCGGTCTTGGTCGACGTGCGCAGAACGCTGGTGGAGCCCATCGGCACACAGTACGGAACCCGGCGCGATAAACATGAGCCCATGACGCATGCCCGCCGGTTCCGTTTCGGTATCGAGTTGCACGGGCCCCGTGACGGGCTGTCCTGGACGGACACTGTTCGCGAGGTCGAAGCACTCGGCTACTCGACCCTCTTCGTGCCCGATCATTTCGACGAAGGCATCGGACCGATCGCCGCGATGGCGACGGCGATTGCCGTGACAACCACGTTGAACGTCGGCTCGTTGGTGTTCGACTGCGACTATCGTCATCCCGCGGTGTTGGCCCGTGAACTGGCCACCATCGACATGCTGTCGGGTGGTCGGCTGGAGGTCGGCCTCGGCGCTGGTTGGAAGAAGCTCGACTACGACCGCGCCGGCATCGTGATGGATCCACCGAAGGTTCGGGTCGACCGGATGACCGAGCACGTGCTGGTGATGAAGGCGCTGTTCTCGGGCCAGCCGGTGAACTTCGCCGGCGATCACTACACGATCACCGATCTCGTCGGCACACCTGCAGCGCATCGTCCGGGTGGACCGCCGATCATCATCGCCGGTGGCGGCAAGCGGGTTCTTCGCTTTGCCGGGGCCAGTGCAGACATCGTCGGCGTGAACGCCTCGATCCACTCCGGCGAGATCGACACCGCTGCCGCACAGGATGCGCTTCCCCCGCGGATCGACGACAAGGTCTCCTGGGTTCGCGAGGGTGCTGGCGACCGCTTCGACGATCTCGAATTGAACGCGTGGCTGTCCGTCGCCGAAGTCACCGACGACAGTGCCGGTTTCGGAGCGATGCTCGGCGAGGTGTTCGCCGCCGACGCCACCGAGGTGCTGGCATCACCATTGACCCTGATCGGCTCGGCAGCCGAGATTGCCGAGCGGCTGCAGTCACGACGCGAACGCTGGGGCTATTCGTACACCGTGATACCCGGCGACAAGGCGAAGGATTTCGCCCCGATCGTTGCCGCCCTCACCGGCACCTGACGAGCCGCTTCGAGCGGAGCAATCAGTTCGACGTCCGGTCAGTCCAACGTCCAGGAGGTCATCGACAGCGATCCGGCCATGTAACCGTCCGTGATCACCTGAGCCGTCTGATCGCTCTCGGCGGCCAAGCCGGCGAAATACAGGAACGGGATGAAGTGATCCGGCGTCGGAGCGCTGTTGCGGAAATCAGGGTGGTTGCCGAGTGAGGCAACGTCGCCGGGTTCGGTCGCAACCAACTCCTTGGCCTGCTCGTTGAACCGCAGTGCCCAGTCGAAACCGAGTTCGGGATCGGCGAAGTCGAGCATCCCGAGGTTGTGCACGACGTTGCCGCTGCCGATGATCATCACACCACTGTCTCGCAACGCGGCGAGCGATGCGCCGAGAGCAAGGTGATATTCGAGCGGCTGCGCGGCATTGATCGCCAGTTGCACGACGGGTACATCTGCCTTCGGGTACATGTGACACAGCACCGACCATGTTCCGTGGTCGAGGCCCCAGCTGTCCATGTCCTTGCCGATCCAGATCGGCTGGGTCAGCTCGGCGATCTCGTCGGCGAGTTCGGGCAGCCCCGGTGCCGGATACTCGAAGTCGAACAGCTGCTTGGGGAATCCGAAGAAGTCGTGGATCGTGCGCGGCCGGGCCATTGTCGTCACGGCGCTGGCGTTGATGTACCAGTGCGCCGAGATCACCAGGAGCGCCCGCGGGGTCGGTGCCGATTCGGCGAACGTGCGCCAGGCCTCGGTGTGTCGGTTCGTCTCGAGCGCATTCATCGGACTGCCGTGCCCGATGAACGCCGCAGGCATCCGTGTCGTCGTTTCCATCGGTCGAACCCTACGGCCGCTTCTGCGTCAGCGCCTTCCGTGTCAGCGCCTTCTGTGTCAGCGCCGCTTCTGTGTCAGCGCAAACGTCAGACTCCGGCCTTTGCGCTGACGCAGAACCTCTGACGACCGACATATTCGCGGATCGACGTGGAGGCTGGCCGGTCAGCGGCTTGACTGGGGACGTGACCATCATCGGTCGCCCGGACCGGGCGAACGCGACAGGTCAGCGCGAGACATCGTCTCGTCGGTTCAACACCGGTGTGGTCATCGACGACACGCTTCGTAGCCGGATCCAGAGCGGCAACCCTCCCAATCCAGAGCAGCTCGAAGCCCTGCGAGAACTGATGATCGGTGTCGGGGACCCGGTCTGGGCATGCGGCCCGACCGGCGGAGCCCTACTCGGTTTCGACAGCTTCCATCTCCGCCCGCCGTTCCACCTGCTCATCCAACGCGGGCGGCACGTGAACAGGATCGGGCACGTCATCCACACGACGATGTTCCTCGAGCCGATCGATCGCGAGTCCGTCTGGCAGGTGTCCGTCACGTCACCTGCGCGAACGATCATCGACCTCGTCCGGCTCGAAACGCCCGAACGCGTTTCGATCGCCATCGACTCGGCGCTGCGCGACGGAGGCATCACCGAGAGTCATCTGCACGCCCGGATCGCTGCGCTTCGATCCAAGGGCCGCCATGGGATTCCTGACCTGATCCGGATCATCGAGGGGTCAGAGATCGGTCGGGGCGGCCACAGTTGGCTCGAACGTCGTCTGCTCGAAATCGTCGCCGAGTCCGGACTGCCTCGGCCCGTGTGTCAGCAGATCCTCACCAAGGCGCGTAACCGCCTCGTGCGCGTCGACTTCAGGTTTCCGGGCACACCTCTCGTGATCGAGGTGCTCGGGTATTCATTTCATCGGACGCGTTCGCAGATGCAGCGTGACGCCGAGCGGATGAACCAACTGGTGCTCGACGGTTTCGTCGTCCTGCAGTTCACCTACCTCCACGTGACCGAGGAGCCGGATTGGGTGATCGGTCAGATTCGTGACGCCTTGGAACGATCTCCCAGCCCGCCGTCGCGAACCGGCAGTTGACGTTATGTGCCTGAACAAACGCGAGATCAGCGCAGGTCAGGTTGGTTCGCGCTCGGCTTCCTCGCGGTTGGCGAGGTACCACTCGAGGGTCCGGTGCAATCCCTCGTCGAAGTCCATCTGTGCTCGCCAGCCGAGCAGGTCTTCGGCCCGCGCGACCGAGACCCGCCGGCGAGGTTGGCCGTCGGGTTTGGTTGGATCCCAGACGAGCTCACCTTCGAAATTCACCAGCCGAGCAAGCGTTTCGACGGTCTCGCGAATGGTCACCTCGCGGTCGTTGCCGATGTTGATCGGTTCGGTTCCGACGTGGTGTTCGGCGGCCAACACGATCGCTGCCGCCGCGTCTTCGACGTAGAGGTACTCGCGGCTGGCCCGACCGGTGCCCCAGACGTCGACCTTGTCCGCCCCCGACTCCTTGGCCTCGACGCACTTCTTCATCAACGCGGGAATCACGTGCGAGACGGACGGATGGAACTTGTCGCCGGGCCCGTAGAGATTGGTCGGGATCAGGTATGCGAAACGCTGGCCGTACTGCTGCTCGTTGACCTGCGCGTGAATCAGATGCGCCTTCTTGGCGATGCCGTAGGGGGCGTTCGTCTCCTCTGGATACCCGTCCCACAGGCTCTCCTCCTGGAACGGTACCGGTGTGAACTTCGGGTACGAGCAGACAGTGCCGACGAGGGTCGTCTTCTCCACCGTCGGGCTGAGGCGGGCAGCTTCGATGACGTACGTCCCCATCAGCAGATTGTCGAGGTACAACGGCGCAGGGGCGACCTGGTTGTAGCCGATGCCGCCGACGCGGGCAGCGAGATGCACGACGTGGTGCGGTTGTGTGGATGCGACGAGACGATCTGCTTCACCTGGCCGAGTGAGGTCGAAATCGGCGCTGCGAGGAGAGATGACCGTCGCTCCGAGGGAACGCAACCTGGCGACGACAACGCGGCCGAGGAAGCCTGAACCGCCGGTGACGAGGACCGTCTTTCCGCTCCAACTTGTGCTCATGTTTGCCGATGCTACGTGCGCAACAGGCATGATGTGGGCCGTGCGCGTGGCCTACACCTTGGAACAGTGTTGGCATCGGGTTCCCGGCGGGACCGGCGTTGCAGCGCTGCGAACGGCCGAAGCGATGGACGGCTTCGACGGTCTCGAACTGGTCGGAGTCGCCGGCCGTCACCGCAATCCGCCGCCGGAGGAATGGCTGCCGAGCATCCCATGGGTCCAGTTGCCGCTCAGGTCACCGTGGCTCTACGAGTCGTGGCTCCATGCGAAGTGGCCGCGCCCCGAGATGGTCGTCCGCGACGTCGACGTGGTCCACGCCACGACGTTGATCCCGTGTCCGACGCGCAAGCCACTGGTCGTCACGCTGCACGACCTCGCCTTCCTGCACAATCCGGAGAACTTCACCAAACACGGTATTCGTGTCTTCCGACGCAGTCTCGATCTGATCCGCAGTTGGGCCGACCTCGTGCTGTGCTGCTCGCAGGCGACGATGGATGACTGCGTTGCCGCCGGGATCGGCGCAGAGCGTCTGCGTCACGTGCCCCTGGGCGTCGAATTCGAGCACGCCGACCCGACCGACATCGATCGTGTTCGGCTCGAGTACCTCCTGCCCGACCGGTACCTGCTGTTCGTGGGAACGGTCGAGCCGCGCAAGAACCTGCGACGTCTCGCCGAGGCAATTGCGCTCCTGGACGAACCACTGCCGCTGGTCGTCGCCGGAGCGGAGGGATGGGGCGATTCCGTCGCAGGCATCAAGGGTGATGTCCGCTTTCTCGGATTTGTTCCGAAGCAGGATCTGTGGGCTCTGTACGCGGGTGCACATGTCTTCTGCTACCCCAGCGTGCACGAGGGGTTCGGTCTTCCGGTGCTGGAAGCAATGGCGCAGGGTACGCCCGTGGTGACGAGTGCCGACACGGCCACCGAGGAAGCCGCGAACGGCGCGGCGATCCTGGTCGACCCGAGCGACACCGCTGACATCGCGCGCGGCATCACCGAAGCTGCATCACGGCGGGCCGAGTTGAGCAACAAGGGTCGCCACCGAGTCGCCCAGGCGACATGGCACTCGACGGCCGAGCTGACGGTCGCTGCATATCGGGAGCTCGTCTAGCGTGCGCCGGGTCGCCGTCAACCTGCTCTGGTGTGTACCCGGCCAGGTGGGGGGAAGCGAGGATTATCTCGTTCGTCAACTGCTCGGGCTGTCGGAGCTGTCGATCACTGCACGACATGATTTCGAACCGACGCTGTTCGCGCTGCCGGGGTTCGCCCTTGCGCACCCCGATCTCGCCGAAGCATTCCGCGTCGTGGACGCGCCCGTCGACGGGTCGAGCAGACCGCGACGAGTGCTTGCCGAACACACCTGGCTGGCCGAGCAGACTGCCGGCAGCGCGCTCGTGCACCACGGCGGCGGAACGGTCCCGGCGCGTGGAACCCAGCCGACGCTGTTGACCATCCACGATCTGCAGTACCTCACCTACCCGCAGTACCTGAGTCCGATCAAGCGCAGCTATCTGCATTGGACGATGCCCCGGTCGGCTCGGCGGGCGACCGTCATCGCCGTCCCGTCGGAGTACGTGCGCGGCACCGTCGTCGATGCGTACGGGTGTGACCCGGATCGCGTCGTGGTGGTGCCGCACGGGATGGAACGAACGCTCGGACGAGCGGCTACCGGCGAGGATGAATTGCGCACCAGGTACGCGCTCGGCGGCGGGCCGGTCATCGTCCTGCCGGCGATGACCCACCCGCACAAAGGCCACCGATTCCTGCTCAGAGTGATGGCCGCACACTGGAAGGATCCGGCTCTGCGTCTGGTTCTCCTCGGGGGTGTCGGTGCCGCCGAGCGCGATGTCACGGCGACGATCGCCGAACTCGATCTCGGCCGGCGCGTCGTGCGCGCCGGACGCGTTCCGGCGCACGATCGTGACGGCCTGTTGAAGATGGCGACGGCGATGGTGTTCCCGAGTGAATACGAGGGCTTCGGGGCCCCCGTGATCGAGGCGATGACGCTCGGCGCGCCGGTGATCTGCAGCGACCGCACCTGCCTGCCCGAAGTGGCCGGTGATGCCGCAATCGTGTTGCCGCTCGAGCCCGGCGCGTGGGCCGGGGCTCTCGATCTGGCGGTCGATCAGCGCGAACGGTTGATCGAGGCGGGCCATCTCCGAGCAGCGGTCTTCACGTCGAAACGTTCGGCCGAGGCACTGCTCGTCGCATACGGTCGTGCGCTGCGATGAGCCAGGGTTGGAATGCGCGAAGACGCAAGCGACGAAGCAAGCGACGAAGCACGCGCCGAGCGGAGGACGGACGTCCGGACGCGTCGTTGCCACTGCGATTGGCCGTAGTGTGTCCCCACTTCGAACCTGACACTGCACCGACGGGTGCGGTGATGACGCGCATCGTCCACGAGTTGGCCGCGCGAGGGCACGAGGTGCACGTCGTCACCGCGCTCCCGTGGTATCGGAGTCACTCGATCGAGCCCGAATGGACGGGCAGTCGGGTGCGCCGAACCGTCGTTCCCTGGGGCTCGATCACTCGCGTCGATCCGTTCCCGGGCGACGACAAGGCGAATCTCGTCCGCCGAGCTGCGGGTTTCGCCGGGTTCAGCGTGCTCGCGTTGTGGCAGGGCATTCGCGGCGGGCGCGTCGACGGCGTGTTGTCGATGTCGCCGCCCCTGACCAACGGTCTCGTCGGTTGGGTGATCAAGATCGTTCGCGGCGGGCCGCTCGTGTTCAACATCCAGGACATCTTCCCGGATGCGGCAATCGAGACCGGCGCGATCACGAATCGTCGGATCATCCGCGCCTCGCGCTGGTTGGAACGGTTCAGCTACAAGCGTGCGGACGCAGTTTCGGTGCTGAGCAACGACCTCCGCGACAACGTGGTCGCCAAGCTTCCGGATCGATTCGCGAGCCGGGTGCACGTGATCCCGAACTTCGTGCTGACCAATGAGATCCGCCCGCTCGACCGGATGACGAAATACAGGACGGACCTCGGCATCGGGGACGAAGCAGTGGTGCTGTACGCAGGCAATGTCGGCTTCTCGCAATCGCTCGAACTCGTCGTGGCTGCGGCACGGGCGATGCCGGACGTGACGTTCTTGATCAACGGCGAAGGGTCTGCGAAGTCCGCGCTCGAAATCGAGGTGGCCGGGCTCGCCAATGTTCGGGTCAGCGGGTACCAACCACTCGAACGGCTGGCCGAGGTGCTGGCCACCGGCGACATCCATGTGGTGCCACTCCGAGCCGGACTCGGTCGGGTCAGCGTGCCGTCGAAGACGTACTCGATCCTCGCCGCCGGCCGGCCGGTCCTGGCCGCCATCGATGCGGGCACCGAGGTGCCGCGCATCCTCGAATCGTCTGGGGGTGGGGTGGCTGTCCCGCCCGACGACGCGGTCGCATTCATCGCCGCGCTCCGCGAACTCGTCGGCGATTCCGAGTCAGCGGCTGCCATGGGTCGACGTGGCCGGGCCTGGGTCGAGGCGGCCGCGTCGCCCGCCGCCGTCGCCGAGGCGTACGAGGGCCTGTTCCGTGGGCTGCAGTCCCGGCGCCGCCGACGCTGAAGCGGAATGGCACCATGCTGGCTGTAACCTCGCATACTCGTGGCTTCATCATCGTCCGCCAATAAAGTCGCCAAGCTCGCCCAGAAGGGCAAGGGCAAGAAGGTGCGCTTCCAGGGTGGCACTCTCTTTCCGGTCGTCATCGTCATCGTTGTCGCCCTGCTCGCGGCGCTCGTCGTGTACGCCCGGCAGAGCCGGCCCGGGCCCGGCGCCGGTGAGCCCAATTCGAATCAGCACTGGCACGCGGCGCTCGGTTTCTACGTCTGCGACGAGAACGGCCTGCTCACCCACCCGAACCTGACGGGCACACTCGAGGAGACCGATTCGCTCGGCAACCTCAGCAATCAGCGCTACATCGCGACCGGAATCCACTCACATGGTGACGGCGTGATGCACTGGCACCCGAACTCGAGCGGACGGGCCACCGGCACCAACGCCAAGCTCAATGTGTTCCTCGCCAACTACGGCGTCACGCTGAGCAACACGAAGTTGTCGTTCCCGGCTGCGCAGGGCGGAAACACGTACGAAGAGGGCAAGACCAAGTGCAAGGTCGGCGGCGTGGAGAAGACGGCATCGCTGAAGCTGTGGGTCTGGGACAACTACTCCAAGGTCAGCACCCAGGCCCCGCAGGTCTACACGGCCAACATGGGTGATGTCAGGATCAAGCAGGACGGAATGGTCTTCATGGTCGCCTTCGTCCCGGACGACACCAAGCCAAAGGCGCCCGAGACGGCGTTCAACCTTCCCACACTCGGTGCAGCCGACGGTTCGGGTTCCACCCAGACCACGACGGCAACCGGGGGCACCGACAACGCTGCGACCACCACCACGATCGGCACCGCAACAGGCGCGAGTACCGTGACATCCGCTGGTACCGCCACATCGGCTGCCACCGCTGGCAGCACGCCGACCGGCGAGCCGGCGGCCACCTCCACCAGTACGGCATCGACCAGCGCGGCATCGACCGGGCCGAGTGGAGCAACGACCAGCACGGCAAAGTCGACTGCGACGACCGTCAAGTCGTCCACGGCAATCACGAGCGGCTGATGCGCGCGGTCGTTCTCGTCGGGGGCTTCGGTACCCGGCTGCGGCCGTTGACCCTCAGCGTTC
>JAYTRT010000500.1:0-4433 GCA_043746045.1 Actinomycetota bacterium
GCCGCGGTCCGTCGGCGGTAGTTTCGACCCATGACAACCGTTGCCGCAGGTGCGTTCGATCCAGCACGAGTGGTCGCTGGTCTTCGTTCGCTGGCCGAGCGCACGGGTGGGCCCGAGGGCAGCCGGCGATTGTGCTGGACGCCCGAGTGGCTGGAAGCCCGAGCGCTGTTCCGCGAATCGTTGGCCACGCTGCCGGTGGACATCGAGACCGACGAGGCCGGAAACCTGTGGGCGTACCTGCGCGGCACCAGCGACGACACCATCGTGGTCGGTTCGCACCTCGACAGTGTTCCGAAGGGCGGCTGGTTGGACGGAGCCCTCGGTGTGATGGCCGGGGTCGAGTTGATCCGCGCCCTGGCCAGCGAAGGCACCCCGCCGGTCACCGTCGCCGTGGTCGATTGGGCCGACGAGGAAGGTGCCAGGTTCGGTCGAAGCCTGTTCGGTTCGGCGGCGATCGTCGGCTCGCTCGACCTCGACGCGGCTGCCGCTCTCGTCGACAAAGAGGGCAACAGGCTGCCCGAAGTGATTGCCGAACACGGCGTCAGCCTGGACACCATCGATGGCGCACGCACTCGCCTGCACAACGTCAAGGCCTACCTCGAGGTGCACATCGAACAGGGTCCCGTGCTGGAATCGAAAGGCCTCGGCATCTGCACCGTCACGGGGACCAAGGGGATCGAGCGGGAACGGGTGATCTTCAAGGGTCAGGCTGCACACTCCGGCACGATGCCGATGGAGATGCGTCGCGATTCCTTCGTCGCGGCGGCACGGTTCGCGATTGCGCTGAAGGAGATCGGCATCCGTCATGACGGGGTGACCACGATCGGCCATGCGCAGTGCTGGCCGGGTGTCGTCACCGCTGTTCCTGGCGAAACGCGAGTGACGATGGACATGCGCCACATCGATGTCGATGAATTGGCGGCGATGTTCGCCGAGATGCAACAAGCGGCGACCGACTCCGCAGATGCAGAAGGATGTGTGTGGGAGATGGAGCACCTCTTCCGTATTCCTCCGATGCCCTTCGATCCTCGTCTGCTGGCGGCGGCGCGCGAGAGTGTTCGAGAAGTGGAGGGACACGATGTCGAACTACCGAGTGGGGCGTTGCACGATGCCAGCGAGATGGCCAGGGAGGTGCCGACAGTGATGATCTTCTCGTCGTCGATCGCGGGGCTCAGTCACACCAAAGAAGAGGACACGTCCGAGGAGCATCTGCACATGGCCGTCGATGCCTTCAACCGCACGTGTCGCCGGGCGATCGATCTCGTCGTGGCGGGCGACCTGTGAACGTCGTCGGTGTCCACCACGTTTCGATCGGCGTGCACGATGTCGATGTTTCGATCGAGTTCTACGGCCTGCTCGGTCTGACGCCGCTGCCCCGACCGGACTTCGGCTTTCCGGGTGCGTGGCTGCAGGCCGGCGGCCAACAGGTCCACCTGCTGCAGACCGACATCACACCACCAACGGCGATCAATCACTACGCGTTCCATGTCGACGACCTCGACGCGTGCGTCGCCCACCTCACTGCACACGGCATCGATGCGCGCATCTCGAACCGCACGATGGGCGCCGGCAAGCAGGCGTTCATCGAGGACCCCAGTGGCAACGTGGTCGAGCTGAACCAACCCGACTGATCCACCCAAACGTCGGAGGCTTTGCCGCACTGGAGGTTTTGCGACCCACCCCGGGTTGAGAGCAAAACCTCCGGTGGGATCTACTGGGTTGTGCGCTTGGACTGCAGGAGCGCAGTGACGAGCTTGCCGTCGGCCTTGCCCTGGCTGGCCTTCATCGCCGCCCCGACGAGCGCACCCATTGCCTTGTCCTCGCCACCGACATATTTCGTCCACGCCTGCGTATTGGCGGCGATGACCGAATCGACCATCGACTCCAGAGCACCGGTGTCCATTGCTTCGAAGCCCTTGGCGGCAGCGATCGCGGCAGCATCGCCGCCACCGTTGGCGACGATTTCGGCGAGGATCGTCTTGGCCTGTGTGGCGGTGACCGCGCCGCTCGTCTCCATCTTCGTCAACGCGGCCAGATCGACCGCAGGTACGGTGACCGAGTCGTCGGCGAACGCCTCCTTGACGTAGATCAAGGCCCGTGCGGCATCGCCGCCGGCAGACGCGACGTCGAGCACGTAGTCGTCCTGGCCACGTTCGACCACGACCATCACGGCCTCGCCGTCGGCCGGCGCGCCCGTCGACGCGGCGAGACGAGCACGCCGAGCGAACGGCAGCATCGGCATCGCATCGAGGATCGCCTTGATCCAGTCGGCCGACGGCACCAGGGGCACCAGATCGGGCTCGAGGAAGTAGCGGTAGTCATCGGCGTCTTCCTTGACGCGCAAGGTGTGCGTGCGGCTGTCGTTCTCGTCCCAGTGGCGTGTTTCCTGACGAACGGTCTCGCCGTTCTCGATCATGTCGATCTGGCGGCGGGCCTCGTAGTCGATCGCTCGGCCGAGCGACCGGATGCTGTTCACGTTCTTGATCTCGCAACGGGTTCCGTATGGCTCGCCGGGCTTGTGCACGCTGACGTTGGCGTCGCAGCGCATGCTGCCCTCTTCCATCTTCGCGTCGCTGGCATGTACCGCCAGAAGAATCCCGCGCAGTTCACTGATGTACTGGCGAGCTTGCTCTGACGTACGAATGTCCGGCCTGCTGACGATCTCGACCAGGGGCACACCAGCCCGGTTGAAGTCGATCAACGAATACGTGCTGCCGTGGATGCGCCCACTGGCGCCACCGAAGTGGGTGCTCTTACCGGTGTCTTCTTCGAGGTGGGCTCGTTCGACGCCGATCCGTTTGCCGCCGGGCAGTTCGAGGTAGCCGTCGACGTTGAGCGGCTGGTCGTACTGGCTGATCTGATACGCCTTGGGCATGTCCGGGTAGAAGTAGTTCTTGCGGTGGAACACGCACGGCTGGATGGTGCAGTTCAGGGCGGTGCCGATGCGCATCGCCAGTTCGACCGCCTGACGGTTGAGCACCGGCAGAGCGCCGGGCAGACCGAGCGTGACCGGGTCGATGTTGGTGTTCGGCTCGTCACCGAAATGGTTGGCGCTGGCGCTGAACAACTTGGTCGCGGTGGCCAGTTCGACGTGGGTTTCCAGGCCGACGACGAGCTCGTAGCCGTCGATCAGGATCTCGTCGCCGGTCTTCGGGCCAGCGGTGTACACGTTGCCGGGGGTCGGGTTCGTGGTACTTGGGGCGTTGCTCATGACAGGCTCCTCTCGAGTGCCGCGGCGGCACGGAACATGGTCGGCTCACCGAGCGTTCCAGCCAGGATCTGGACGCCGACCGGCAGGCCGTCCTGACCGGTGCCGAACGGGACGCTC
This sequence comes from Actinomycetota bacterium, assembly GCA_043746045.1. Taxonomy (GTDB): domain Bacteria; phylum Actinomycetota; class Acidimicrobiia; order Acidimicrobiales; family Ilumatobacteraceae; genus WLMZ01. Next base: position 3,329 of record JAYTRT010000500.1, read on the forward strand.
ATTCCGGGGTGTCCGGCGAGGTTGGTGGGGATCGTGTACACGTCGCACAGGTACATCGCCAACGGGTTGTCGGTCTTCGACCCGAACGGGAAGGCAACCGTCGGCGCTGTCGGCGTCAGCAGTACATCGGCCTTGGTGTAGGCACGGTCGAAGTCGTCGGCGATCAACCGGCGGACCTTCAGAGCCTTGCCGTAGTAGGCGTCGTAGTAGCCGGCGCTGAGTGCGTAGGTGCCGAGCATGATCCTGCGCTGCACTTCTTCGCCGAAGCCTGCGACGCGGGTGGCCCCGTACATCGTGTTGGTGTCTGCGGCATCGACGCGCAGTCCGTACCGGACGCCGTCGTACCGGGCCAGGTTGCTGCTCGCCTCTGACGGAGCGATCAGGTAGTACGCGGTGAGGCCGTATCCGAAGGCGGGGACCTGGACGTCGACGATGGTGGCACCGGCTGCGCGTAAAGCATCGAACGCAGCTTCGAGCCGCTCGTCGACATCTGGATCGGCGCCACTCGGCAGGTCCGTGATCCGTCCGACGCGGAGCCCCTCGACGCCGTGCGAGATAGCTTCGATCAGCGATGGCTGCGGGGTGGGGATGGATGTGGAGTCCATCGGGTCGTGTCCGGCGATGACATCGAGCAGCAGCGCGGAATCCTCGACGGTGTTCGTGAACGGTCCGATCTGGTCCAGCGAGCTGGCGAAGGCGACCAGTCCGTAGCGGCTGACATATCCGTATGTGGGCTTGACGCCGACGACGCCGCACAACGCTGCCGGCTGACGAATGGAGCCGCCGGTGTCGCTGCCGAGGCTGACGCTGGAGAATCCGGCTGCCACAGCGGCTGCACTGCCGCCGCTGGAACCGCCGGGGACCCGGGTGATGTCACGCGGATTGCGGGTGGGGCCGAACGCACTGTTCTCGGTGCTCGAACCCATCGCGAATTCGTCGAGGTTGGTCTTGCCGACGCTGACCGCGCCGGCTGCGATCAGCCGATCGACGACAGTTGCGTTGTACGGCGGCTTCCAGCCGGCGAGGATCTTCGACGAACACGTGGTCGGGATACCCCGAGTGCACATGTTGTCCTTGAGCGCCACCGGCACGCCGGCGAGAGGAC
>JAYTRT010000501.1:0-13366 GCA_043746045.1 Actinomycetota bacterium
CTTGTCTGGGGGACAAGTGGTCGCAGGTTCAAATCCTGTCAGCCCGACAAAGAAACACCAGGTCAGAGCCGGTCCGGGAGGACTGGCTCTGACAATTCACGGTTCGAATCCGGTTCCCATGTGCTACGCAAATCTGCAAATTCTGTCGTTGGGTGATGCGGCGTCACACTTGGAGTTGGTGGAGGCGGTGGGCGGTCGTTGAAGATCGGGCGCCTGTACCGCATCGTCGCGGGCCCGTTGTGGCGGTGCTGGGCCGTCCCGGAGCGCGCAAGGCCGGTGTCGCCAAGTCCTCGGCGACTACGTTGTCGGTGCTCGCGGAACGTCAAGCGAACGTCACGTACGTGCGTTCGGTACGAACGTTCGGCTCGCCAAGAGGACAACACCTTTTCGACAGGATCGCGTTCGTCGCTGGAATCGTGGTGGGTCGGCTCGATGAACGCAGCGATCCCGATCGACAACATCTGTGGCATCTGCTGGTGCGGCAAACAATGACTGCCTCTCTGGCTACCGGCACGCGCCGGTCGACTTCTTCGCGGGCCGCACAGGGCACCGAAGGCGGGCGCTGAAAGCGCAAGTACAGAGCGTCGACCCACATGGCCGCTCTCGACCAGCCTCGCAAGGCGGCACCTTGTCGCGCTCGATCGGATCCGCCAGACAGAGAACCTGTGCCTCTTGGACCCGCTGGGACCGGCAAGACCAACTACCTCGTCAGCGTTGGCCAGCCGCTGTTAGTGCCGGCTACAAACGTCCTCTCCTTCACCTCGCTCGAGGTCGTCGAAAATCTGTGCGGTGCGAGCGCTGACAACACCAACGGCCTCCATTGGTTGTCGACTACGCCATTGACATCGATTTGTACTAACATCCGTGTCACAATCGTCTGGGGCGCTTTGCTCCACGACTCACGTTGGGGGAATCTCGTGAAAACTCGGTGGAAGAAGGTCCTCGCTATCGCGCTCACGCTGTGTTTCACAGCAGCGGCGTGCAGCAACTCGAACGACTCTGCTTCGTCGGGCCCGAGCGTGCCGGGAACCACCGCGACGACTCAGATCGCTCCCACGACCGGTTCACCCGTGGCCTCCTCGGTCGTCGCCACAACCACCGTCTCGAGCGTTGCTGCGACCAGCCCAGCGACCGATGGCGGCTCCCTAAGCACTGCTTCTCCGAGCACCGATGCTGTGACGACAACTTCCGCGAGTGAACGCAACAAGAACGTGCCGATCACCGGGGTACCCGGCGTGACGGACACCGAGATCAACTATGCCGCGATCGGGACACGCAGTGGCAATCCGCTCGGCACGTGCATCCTCGACTGCTACCTCGACGGGATCAAGGCGTACTTCAACTTCCGCAACTCTGAGGGCGGCATCTTCGGACGCCAACTGAAGGTCAATCAGGAACTGGATGACGAACTGGCCAACAACCAGGTCAGATCGCTCGACGTCATCTCGAACAACAAGTCCTTCGGTGTTTTCGACGCAACCTTGCTCTCGAACGGGTGGGGTGACCTTGACTCGGCCGGTATCCCGACCTATACGTGGGGAATCCAGCCCGCCGATTCGGCGAACCGATCACACAATTTCCCGAGCGCCGCTCTCCTGTGCGTCGATTGCACGCAGCACCAGGTTCCCTATGCAGTCAAGGTCGCCGGCGCCAAGCATGTCGGCGTGATCGGTTACGGCATCACAGAGAACTCGAAGTTGTGCGTGAAGGCCACGGCCGACTCGGTGAAGAAATATTCTTCCGACATCGGTGCAGATGTGGCCTACACGAACGACAACATCACGTTCGGCCTTCCGAATGGCATCGGGCCCGAGGTCAGCGCGATGCGAGATGCCGGCGTCGATTTCATCGCGACATGCATCGATCTGAACGGAATGAAGACTCTCGGCGACGAGCTTCACCGGCAAGGTATGGACAACGTCATCTTGTACCACCCGAACACCTACGACCAACAGTTCGTCGCGAACGCCGGGGGCATCTTCGAAGGTGATTTCGTCGGAGTGGGGTTCCTCCCGTTCGAGGCACAGTCGGGCAAGTCCACGCTCGGCGACTTCATGACCTGGATGGGCAAGGACGGCAAGACGCCGACCGAGTTGTCGATGGTCGGCTGGATCAACGCGTCTGTAGCGTTCGAGGGTCTCCTCGCGGCCGGACCTCAATTCGACCGGGCCAAGGTGACCGCTGCGACGAACGGGTTCACCTCCGATACCGCTGGGGGACTGACGAAGCCGATCAACTGGACGACGGCTCATACTCCGTATACGAACGATACGCGGCCCGCCGATCAACAAGGGGAGTGCTCCACCATGGTTCGCGTCAAAGACGGCAAGTTCGTGACTGTCGCTCCCGCAGCGACACCGTGGATGTGTTGGGACTCCACCGCGTGGTCCGACCCGAAGTTCACCGCGTTCGGCTGAACTGACTGTCGGCCGAGGAGACGCAATGACATTGGCCGCCGGGTTTGGCTCAGATCTGCTTCGAGCGCTGCTGCAGGGCACTCCGCCCGGCACGGTGTATGCACTGATCGCACTCGGTTTCGTGCTCACGTACAAGACGTCAGGCGTCTTCAACCTCGCGTTCGGGGCGCAGGCCTACATCTCGGCAGCGATGTATTACAAGGCGCACACCGAGTGGAAGTGGCCGATCCTCCCAGCGTTGCTGTTGTCCGTGTTCGTCCTCGCGCCGGCGATCGGGTTGACGGTCGAGCGACTGGTCTTCAGGTATCTCCGCACAGCGTCCTCGGTCGCCAAGATCGTGGTCACCCTGGGGCTGTCGATCGCGCTTCCCAGCATCTTCGAGCTCGCCGTGCGCTTCCAGGGAGTCGCCGGGAAGACGCCGGAGGGCATCGTGCCCAACGGTGCGGGGGTGTATTACGACCCGTTCGGTGTCTATCCGTTCAGCCGCAATGAGCTGATGACCATGGCGGTCGCGGTCACTGTGATGTTGGGTCTCGCTGCGCTCTTCAAGTTCTCGTCGATCGGGTTGCAGATGCGCGCGGTCGTGGAGAGTCCTCGGATGACGGAACTGAACGGGATCCGCGCTGATCGAGTCTCGGCGCTGAGCTGGGCGCTGTCGAGTGCCTTCGCAGGCATGGCCGGCGTCCTCATCGCACCGCGATTCAACACCCTTGCTGCACCGGATTTCTTCAATCTGGTGGTCGTGGCGATTGCTGCAGCGGTGCTTGGCAAGCTCGTCAGTCTGCCACGCGCACTGCTGGGTGGGATTGGTCTCGGTTGGACGATTGCCCTCCTGGGCACGTTCTTGCCGCGCTGGAGCCGAACCCATACGTGGTTACGACCCTTTCAGGAGAGCCTTACTCCTTCGGTGCCCTTCGTCGTCCTCTTCGCAGTCTTGGTTTTCTGGCCTGCAATACGCCGCGAACGAGAAGTGAGCGATCCGTTGTCGGGCGTCGACCCGCCGCCGACGTCGTTTGCGGCGCTGACCACGAGTGCGTCGATCAGAGCGGTGACGCGTGTGATTGGCTTCGTGGCGATCATCGGAGTTGGTGTCCTTGTGTTCACGAGGGCGGACTCTTCGTGGATCTTTCTGATCACCCAGGCAGTGGTGATGTCGATCATCTACCTATCGATCACCGTGATCACCGGTCTCGCCGGTCAGATCTCGCTGTGCCAGGGGACCTTCGCAGCGATCGGTGGATTCACCGTCTTTCAGCTGGCGGACCGTCACGGCATGTCCGTTCTCATCGCGGCGGTCATCGGCGCGTCGATTGCGGCAGCTGTCGGTGCAGTGCTGTCGCTTCCGGTGCTTCGCCTCGGCGGCATCTGGACGGCCGTCGCAACGCTCGCGTTCGCGTACCTGTTCGACTCGGTGCTGGTCAAGATCTCGTGGATCGGTGGCGGCGGGACATCGCTGCTCCAGGGCACGCGTGTGCCCCGACCTGTGATCGGGCCGTGGAACTTTGCCGATGACCGAAGTTTTCTGGTGCTCACCCTGATCGTCTTCATCGTCGTTGCGTTCGCCGTGACACAGATCAGAACAGGTACCGTAGGGCGAACGCTGAGCGCGATCCGCGGTAGCGAAGTGGCCGCGGAGGCGATCGGAATATCACCGGCGCGAGCGAGAGTCACCGCCTTTGCCGTCTCGGCGTTCATCGCCGGGCTGGGCGGCGCGCTGTTGAGCATTCATCAGCGAAACGTGAACTATGGCAGCAACTTCTCGCCGTTCGCCGCCTTGTTCTGGCTCGTCCTGGTTGTGTCACTCGGTGCACGATCCGTGGAGGGAGCTGCTCAGGCTGGAGCTGCCTTTTCGCTGTTCGACACGTTGATCCTGCGCGGGACCTTCTTGGGATGGATCCTGCGCAGCTCCAAGCGCATCCCGGGGATCTTTCCGATCAACGCAAAGTGGCGGTTCGTGTTGTTCGGGCTCGGAACGATCCAGTTCGCTCGGCATCCGGAGGGCCTCGTCCAACACACCAAGAGACAGTTCGCACGACGCGTGGATGCCCTGCTCAAGCGGCGTGGCGGTTTGGCCACTGCGATCGACGACACACCGGGTGCCGCGGCACCGCCGGCCACGATTGAATCGTCCGTGGAAATCGGCACGACTGTCCTCCCGGTCGAAGAAGGGGCGCGATGACGAACGTCTTGGATGCGCGGGGGGTGTGCAAGAAGTTCTCCGGCATCGTGGCCCTCCACGAACTCAGCATCAGCGTCGATGCTGGGGAGTCGGTCGGGCTGATCGGGCCCAATGGTGCCGGCAAGACCACTTTCTTCAATTGTGTGCTCGGCGTGCTCCGCATGAATTCTGGTGTTGTCCGCCTCGACGGCCACGATGTGACCGAGATGCGTGTCCACGAGCGGGCCAGGCGGGGGATCGGGCGCACGTTTCAGCGGATCGAGTTGTTCGCCGAGTCGACGGTACGAGAGCACCTGCTGATCGCCGAGCGCACTCGCCGGCGAGACGGCGGACTGTGGAAGGATCTGATCGGTCGCGGTCGCCCGCGACCCGACGAGATCGCTAGATGCGACGAGGTGCTCGAGCTTCTGGGACTGCGAGACGTTGCAGAGGAGCCGATCGAACACTTGAGCCTCGGCCAGGGACGCCTCGTCGAAGTTGGTCGGGCGTTGATGACCGATCCGAAGTTGCTGCTTCTCGACGAGCCGACATCGGGTCTCGATCGGCAGGAGACGGCTGATCTGGCCAGCACACTCAGGGCAGTGCAGGAGCACAAGCAGTTTGCGATCCTGCTTGTGGAGCACGATGTCGAATTCGTGTCGAGTTTCACCCATCGTTCTTACGTGCTCGACTTCGGCCAGATGATTGCGTCTGGACCGACACGGGACGTCTTGCGCGATCCCCACGTGCGTGCTGCATACCTCGGCCTCGAAGCCGCCGGCTGATGTCCGAGTTGCTCGAACTCACGAATGTTTCCGCTGCGTATGGCCCATTTCGAGCACTTTTCGACGTGTCCATCACGATCCGACCCGGCGAAGCGGTTGCACTCCTCGGCGCGAACGGGGTCGGCAAGACCACCATCGCACGCGTTGCCACCGGGCTGCTCGCACCGAGCACCGGTACGGTGATGATCGACGGCACCGATCTGACAGGAGCGGCTCCACACCGCTTCGCGCGGGTCGGCGTCGCACATGCTCCTGAGGGTCGTTCGGTGTTCGCGACGCTGTCTGTCGAGGAGAATCTTCGGTTGTCCTTTCGGCGATCGAAAGGTCGGGCCGGCGTCGGCGATGCGATCGAGCGCGCGTTCGGCCTCTTCCCGGCGCTCGGTGATCGTCGCCGACAGATCGCGGGCACGTTGTCGGGTGGCCAGCAACGCATGCTGGCAATGGCCCGGGTCATCATCGAAGAACCACGGCTGCTCGTTGCCGACGAACTCTCCCTCGGTCTCGCGCCGATCATCGTCGACGAGGTCTATCGGAACCTCGACCGTCTGAAGCAGAGCGGTTGCGCATTGCTCATCGTGGAGCAACACGTCGGGCACGCCATCGCACTCTGCGATCGTGCGGTGGTACTCGACCGCGGGCGAATCACCTGGACCGGTCCCTCTGATCAAGCAACTGATCGAATCGCCAGAAGCCTGTTCCAGACCGAAGCCGACAACCCGCCTCCCGACTGAGGTCGATGTCCTCGGCGCCAAACCGATCGGCACAGATCAACGCCACCTATCGCCGACCGGTCACCTGCCCAAGAATCCGCGCTGGATGATCATCAGCATCGCCTCGATCGCGTCGGTCTCGGCCAGGTGCTCGATCGTGTACACGCTGTATGGCATCCGCTCGAGCAACGCGAGCAGCGCCAGTCCGTCGACCATTGGGTCGCCGAAGGTCCGCTTGCGCAGCATCGCGACCAAGCGGTGCAGGACAGCGCTGGCAACCTGGTCCGACATCTGCTGCATCTCGCGATCGGCGGTCTGGATCTCCTGCCAGGCACTGATCACGCCACCGTTGTCGCGATAAGTCTCCATCCATGACTTCGACCACGCGCGAACGGACTCGGACGTGCCGCCGATGGGTAAGCCATCGAGTTGATCGATCATGTGAGTACTCGCTTCTCCGGCAAGCACACGGAACAGATCGTTCTTGCTCTCGAAGTGGCGGTAGAAGCTCCCGTGGGACAGGTTCGCACTCTGCACGATGTCATCCACTCGGGAGTCGTAGAACCCGCGTTCGGGGAGCACCTTGGCCCCTGCCTCGAGCAACCGTTGCCGAGTGCGGGCGCCACGTGTGCCTGGGTCGGGCACCGGTCTGTCGATCGAGGCGATACCCACGGTCGGACTCGGCAGCCGGACCCGAACCGGTTCCAGGATGTTGATGCCGGGCAGCGGACCGTAGAACACACGGTGGATGATCAGCGACAGCCCCTGCACCAATCGCCGTCGGGAACGTGGGCCGAGAAGGCGATCGGACATCGTGCCGCATCGGCTGAGTATGCCGACAACACCGCTGACGATCGCTCCGGCGACCCGGGAATCGAGTTGGGCATCGCGTGCGCGGAGCAGCTCGTTCAACAGCGCCGCATCGAGACGATCGCCCATCGAGCGCGATCCCTGGGCCAGCTGCTCTTGATGCCGGCTTGCGTTGTGGAACGCGTTGAACACTGGGGCGTACTGTCCGCAGAGGGTGAGGAAATCTTCGATCCAATCGGCGAGCACGGCCAGGCCAGCCGCGTCCGGTGCGACGGGCTCCAGCTGATCGATGAGATGGATCATCTCGACGCCGAGTCGTCCGGCGAGGTGCGAGAAGAGATCATCCTTGCTGGAGAAGTATTGGTAGAACGCTGGCCGCGAACAGTCGGCCGCCCGGGTGATCATCTCGACGCGAGCGTTGTTGAAACCGACCTCGCCGAACACCGTGAGCGCTGCGGTCAGAATTCGTCGTTGCGTGTCGCTGCCTCGTTCGCCGACACCAGGATGCTGACCGAACGGCGGTCGTCTTGTGATCTCTACGCCGTTCATCCGGAGCACAATACCGACGCCTTCGCTGGTAGTTGCGGAAGCGAACCGCCCCGCTAATCTAACACCGTTGTCAGCTCTGGCTGTCGAGGGGGGAAGAAGTGGGAACCGAGGACCTGATCAGCGCTGCACCGTTTCGTGTTCTGCCCCAGATCGACGAGGAGAATCGATTCTTCTGGACGTCGGGAGCTGACGGCCACCTCCGCTTCCTTCGTTGCGGCGACTGCGGTCAGTACGTGCACCCCCCACTACCGGCGTGCCCCGTCTGTGCGGGGAGAAATGTCGCGGCGGAGGTCGTCAGCGGACGAGGCGAAGTGTTTTCGTTCACCATCAACCACCACCCGTGGGATGGTGATCCTAAGCCGTATGTGATTGCGCTCGTCGCACTCGACGAGCAGGAAGGACTCCGGCTGACGACGAACATCGTCGATACCGACATCGACCACGTCAGCATCGGGCTCCGGGTGACCGTCCGCTTCGAGCAGCACGACGATGTGTTCTTGCCACTCTTCGCAGGAGACGACCGATGACCAGCTTCGAGCAACGTTCGATCATTTCCGGCATCGGCCAGTCGGCCGTTGGACGGCGCCTCCATCGTGGCAGCCTGGATCTCACCCTCGAAGCCGCTCGGGAGGCGATCGCCGACGCGGGGCTGACCGCGGCCGACATCGATGGCATCTCCACGTATCCCGGTGGTGGAGGCGGAGCGCCGGCCGGCTTCTCCGGGCCGGGCACTCCCGAGGTGCAGGACGCGTTGCGCTTGAAGGTCAACTGGCACAGCGGCGGTCAAGAGGGTGCAGCTCAACTCGCTGCTGTCGTCAATGCCGTGCTCGCCGTCGGAGCAGGGTTGGCGCGCCATGTGTTGGTCTATCGCACGGTGACGGAGTCGACGGAACAGGGTTCCGGCGGCCGACAGGGGATCGGTGTCGGTGGTGGACGGCAGGGGGTGCCCGGCACGATGCAGTGGAGTCTGCCGTTCCGCGCCTACTCCGCCGCGAACTGGTTGGCCATCAACGCTCAACGGCACTTCCACGAGTTCGGCACAACGGCGGAGCAGATGGCGATGATTCCGATCAACGCGCGCAAGAACGCGGCGTTGAACCCGGAGGCCGTCTACACCGATCCGATGACGCTGGACGACTACTTCGCGTCGAGGATGATCACGACTCCGTTTCGGCTGTTCGACTGTGACGCTCCCGTCGACGGCTCGACCGCGCTGATCGTCTCGACCGTTGAGCACACTCGTGACGTCGATCATCCTGTGGCGCGGGTCGAAGCAGTCGGGACTGCGTTGCGCGGTCGGCCGTCATGGGACCAATTCGAGGACATGACGACGATGGGCGCCCGCGATGCGGGTGCGCATCTGTGGACGCGGACCGATTTGAAGCCTGCCGATGTCGACGTCGCTGAGCTCTACGACGGGTTCAGCTTCCTGACGATGACCTGGTTGGAAGCGCTCGGGTTCTGCGGCAAAGGCGAGTCCGGCCCCTTCATCGAGGGTGGTCATCGCATCGCCCTCGATGGCGAACTGCCGTTGAACACCCATGGTGGTCAGCTGTCTGCTGGCCGACTGCACGGGTTCGGTTTCATCCACGAGGCCTGCCTGCAACTGCGTGGTGGGGCCGGTGCTCGTCAGGTATCGGGTTCGGTCGAGGTCGCGGCAGTCGGCAACGGTGGCGGGCCGATCGCCGGAGCGATGCTGCTCACCCGAGCGGGCCGATGAGCGTGAGCTGACGGCCTTCGATGTGGGCGACCCGTGCGGACTTGCGCCGGGCCGTCTCCGATTCAGCCGGCCGCAGCGTGGACGGGCACGGTGGAAGGACCGGCCACGTTCGTCATCCGCACGTATTCGATGCGGTCGAGGTCGACCTCGAGGTTCGGCCACCGGCGGTACATCTCGGTGAACGCAATGCGCCCCTCGAGCCGTGCGAGATGGGCACCGATGCAGTGATGGATTCCGTAGCCGAAGGTGATCCCCGGCGCTACCTGGCGGGTGATGTCCAGCCGGTCCGGATCGTCGTACGCCCTCGGGTCGCGATTGGCAGCGCCGGTCACGATCAGCAAGGGTTGGCCGGCCGGGATGGTCACGCCGTGCCAGTCCTTGTCGGCGACGCTGTAGCGGCCCTGGTACTGCGATGGTGCCCGCCAGCGGAGCATCTCCTCGACAGCTGATGGAGCGACGGACGGGTCGGCCTGCAGGACAGCGAGCTGATCGGGCCATTCGGCGAAGGTGACGATGGCGTTGCCCACCAGCTTGGTCACCGTCTCTGCGCCTGCAGCTGTCAACAAGCCGATGAAGCTGGCGATCTCGTCGTCTGCGAGGTGATCGACCTCCCCGTCGTCGCGCGCGATCTCGACGGCAAGGAGATGCCCGACCATGTCGGTGTCATGCTCGGTGTCGTCCGACATGGTGGTCCTTCGATCGCGCACAAGGTCGAGGTAGTACTGCCCTGCTGACATCCCGGCCAGCATGCCGCGCTTGGTGGGGAAGGGATTGCCGACCTCGCGTTCGAGCATCTCATCGGTCCAACGTCGCACAGTGCTGCGGTCGGCCTTGGGGACGCCGACGATCTCTGCGATGACCTCGATCGGGAACGGCCCGGCGAAGTCAACGACCGCATCGAACGTGTCACGCTCGGCGAGACCATCGAGGGTGCGTGAGATCACATCGGTCACCACCGGTTCCCATGACGCGATCGCTCGAGGCGTGAACGCCTTGCTGACGAGTCGTCGCATGCGGTGGTGCTGAGGCGGATCCATCATGATCATCGAGTTCACCTGTTCGACGATCGAACCGAACGCGGCGCTCCGCAGCTGATCGAGTGTCAGCCCGCGTGTCGAGGTGTAGTTGGTGACGTCGCGGTGGGCTTCGACGCAGTCGTCGTAGCGTGAGACGGCCCAGAAGCCGAGTTCCTCGTTGTGATAGACGGGTGCTTCCTCGCGGAGCCAGCGGTAGATCTCGTAGGGGTTCTCGTAGTATTCCTCGCTGAACGGATCGAACTGCATCGCGCTCAGGCCACGTTCATGAGTCGGCCGAGGTTGCCACCCATCACCTTGGCGATGGTGTCTTCGGGCAGACCAACCAGGTCGTCGACGAACGTGATCGGGTCGGCCATGCCCTCTGGATGCGGGTAGTCCGAGCCGAACAGGACGTTGTCAGCGCCGAGCAGTTCCACGAGGCCGACCGGGTCCTCCTCGTGGAAGGGATGGACGAAGATGTTTCGCTTGAAGACCGCGACGGGATCCTCTTCGAACATGTGCGGATTCGTCGAGTACGCCGTACCCATGTCGCGGATCAACGATCGCACCCAACCGCTGCCGTTCTCGACAGGTGCGATCTTCAGGCGGGGAAACCTGCTGCACAGTCCGTGACCGATCGCCGAGGCGATCGTGTCGACGATCGCGCGGTGCTGGAGATGCACGATCGCAGCGAATCCCGAACCGCCCTTGAACGGGGTCATCTCGTTGCGTACTCCTTCCCACTCGTTCAGGTGTCGTTGGTACCCGCTGTCGGACGCGTGCATCCCGACGAGGATGTCGGCATCTTCGACGAGCTTCCAGAACGGATCGAACTCCGGCAAGGCGAACGAGCGCGACCCGCGCAAGCCCGGGACGGGCGCCGGACGAACGAGAATGACCTTCGCGCCTCGATCGAGCACCCACTCCAGCTCTCTGATCGCTTCGCTGACGATCGGCAATGTGATGACAGCTGTCGGGAAGATGCGGTTTTCGAAGTTGAACGTCCAGGCCTCGTGCATCCACTTGTTCAACGAATGCACCGCAGCGTGCGTGGCGTCGGGATCGTCGCGCAAGCGTTCCTCGAGGAGACTGGCGAGCGTCGGCCACATCAGCGCCCGGTCGATACCAAGCTCATCCATCAGCTCGATCCGAGGCCCGGGCTCGCGAAACGCCGGAGGAGCGATGATCGCCTTGCCCATGATCTCTCGCCGCGTCTTGCCCTCCGGATTGCCACGTCGAAAGTATTCCTCCTGCGCGCCGGGTGCCGCGACCCGCTCGAACGTCGGGTTCGGGATGTACTCGCTGACGTGTCCCTGGACCGAGATCTTGGTGCGTCCGCGCACATCGACGTAGTCGATGAGGCCGGCGTACTCGTTCGGAAGAAACTTGGTCAGCGCCTCGCGGGTCTCATAGAGATGGTTGTCCGCGTCGAACACCGGAAAGTTGAGCTGGCGAGATGGCATCACGTGTCCCTCCACAATTATGACGTCTGTGTTAGAAGGCTATACGATTTCGGCGCCGCACATGGCGACTCGAGCCCCGGGGGTGTGATGGAACTCGTACTGAGTGACGAACAGGAGGAGTTCAGACAAACGACTCACAAGTTCTTGAGCGCCCAGTCGCCGATCTCAGCGACTCGTGCACTCGTGTCGAGCGCCGATGGATTCGATCGTGAGATGTGGCGGCGAGGCGCCGAGCTCGGATGGGTCTCGATGCTCGTCCCGGAAGCCATGGGCGGCGGTTCGCTCAGCGAGTTCGGGCTGGCCGATCTCGTGCTCGTGGCCGAGGAGATGGGTCGCCTCGTTGCGCCCGGGCCGCTCGTGCCTACCAACATCGTCGCGTTCGCGCTCGGTCGCTCACCGGCCGCTGGCGAGCACGCCGAACTGCTGAACGCGATTCTCGCAGGCACTGCGGTCGCGGCATGGGCCCACGCCGAGCTCGGCCGAGGCTGGGGCGACGTCGGGGCCACCGCCGCCACGGATGATGACCATCTCGTCATCAACGGCTCGAAGCAGCCGGTCGAAGCCGGCGCCCAGGCCAGTCACGTGCTCCTCAGTGCACGGTCTGTTGACGGCCTCGTGCAGGTCATCGTCCCGACAGACGCGCCCGGCCTCACGGTCACACCGATGGGCGGTCTCGACCTCGTTCGCCGTTTCGCCAGGATCGATTGCAACAATGTCCGAGTGCCCATGTCGGCGGTCGTCTCGACTGCCGATCGGGCGCACGACGATGTCGAACTCCAGATGTTGGTCGCAGCCGTGGTCCAGTGCGCCGAAACAGTCGGGGGCGTGGCCCGTGTCTTCGAGATGACGCTCGAGTATGTTGCCGACCGCTATTCGTTCGGGCGGCCACTGGCGTCGTACCAGGCGCTCAAGCATCGCTTCGCCGACATGAAGATCTGGCTGGAAGCGTGCTGCGCAACGGCGACCGCCGCCACTCGCGCCGTTGCCGCTGGCGCGCCAGACGCTGCCGAACTGGTGAGCGCGGCCAAGGCCTATATCGGCCCTCGGGCAACTCAGATCATTCAGGATTGCGTACAGATGCACGGAGGCATCGGCGTCACCTGGGAGCACGACATCCACCTCTACCTCAGACGAGCCACCGTCAATCGGGCGATGTACGGAACATCGTCCGAGCATGCGGAGCGCATCGCCCGGATCGCGTTCGGAGCACCAGCATGAGCAACTCATCGACGACCTCGCCCGGCACCAACGAGTCTGTCGAGGAGTTTCGCGTTCGCGCCCGCGTCTGGCTGGCCGAGAACATGCCGCCTGCCCAGGTGGCCGACCGGACCAGGGACGGCAGGTTCGATGTCGAGCGCGTGCTGCAGCGCCGTTTGTGGGACGGCGGATTCGCCGGCATCTGCTTCCCGGCCGAATACGGCGGTCTCGGTCTGCCCGTGGCGTACCAACACGCCTTCAACGAGGAGTCCATGCCGTACGACATGCCGGTGTCGATGAACGTTCCGACGTTCGGAATCCTCGCCGCGACCCTGATCGAGTTCGGAACCCACGAGCAGAAACTGCGTCACCTGCCAGCCATTCTTCGAGGAGACGAACTGTGGGTCCAGTTCCTCTCCGAACCGAGCGGAGGCTCGGATCTCGCCGGTTGCTTGACCAGGGCCGACCGCGATGGCGACGTGTTCGTGCTCAACGGCTCGAAGATCTGGAGCTCGTCGGCGTACGTGAGCGACTACGCGAT
>JAYTRT010000502.1:0-4398 GCA_043746045.1 Actinomycetota bacterium
CGCAACGTGTCGGCGATCGCGTCGTGATCAGGCTGCGAGACGACATAGGTCGGCGATCGTTGCAGCATCGTCACGTGGCCGGCAGTCGCAGCCAATGCCGGCACGAGTGTCATCGCGGTCGCGCCGGAGCCGATGACCACCACCCGCTTGCCCGCGACGTCGAGGTCCTCCGGCCATTTCTGCGGATGGACGACCTGGCCGCCGAACTCGTCGATGCCGATGAAGTCGGGGGTGTAGCCGCTGCGGTAGCTGTAGTACCCGGAGCACATGAACAGATAACCGCACGTGTACGTCACCGTTTCGGTCGGGTCGTCATTGGTTCCGGCCACCACGGCCTGGATCGTCCAACGCGCGTCGGCGGTCGACCACTCGGCGTTCTGCACCAAGTGCCCGAAACGAATGTGCTCGTCGATGCCGTACTCGCGACTGGTGTCACGCACGTACCGCAGGATCGACGGGCCATCGGCGATCGATTTCGCCGCCGTCCACGGTTTGAAGCTGTAGCCGAGCGTGTGCATGTCGCTGTCCGAGCGAACGCCCGGATAGCGGAACAGGTCCCACGTCCCGCCGGTGTCGCCGCGTCCTTCGAGGATCGCGAACGTGCGGTCGGGGCACAGTGTCTTGAGGTGGTATCCGGCGCCGATGCCGGACAAGCCGGCACCGACCACCAAAACATCGAAGTGTTCGATCGTCATACGAGCGAACTCTACGACTCACACGTCATTCAGCGTTTTCCAGCACCAATTCGGCGAGTTCGGCCTCGATCGCGGCGACGCCGTCAGCAGCCATCAGGCTCTGCCAGTCGTAGGCGATTCCTTTGCGGCCGGCAGTTGCGGTTCCATCGAATTGGTTCATGACGTTGTGTCCTTCCGTGGCGACGTTGCCAGGGGAATGCGGGGTGGGATCGGTTTCCTTTCTGCCCGGCCTCTGGGAATCTCGGGTCCGATGCAGCGCGCTCAAGTTAACGACACATTTCCCGTCCGGCTACTCACTGATCCATCAGCCAGCGGGCACTGATCCGTCGGTCAAATCGGCTAACCAAGTCAGCAGTTCGTTGCACAAGCGATCGCGATCCAGATCGAGGGCTGCGACGTGCGCACTGTTGGGCAGGACGAGGCGCCTCACGGGGCCACGCACGGCGGTGGCGAGGACATCGGAATTCGCTGGATCGACCACGCCGTCGAAGGTGCTGGACACGATGAAGGTCGGTACCACGATCCGGTGCATCGACTCGTTGACGGCTGCGGCGCCGACGCCGAGTTCGATCAACGCCGTCAGCGCCAGTTCGGGATAGGCACTGTCGTGGGCATGGGGGTCACGCAGATCCGGATCGCCCGCCGGCTGCATCGTTCGGCCGAGTCCGACCAGGTGATGGAGGTGTTCGGTGGCGTCCGGATCCGGCGGAAGGACGAGTGCGTTGATCGCGGCCACGCCGATGATGGATTCTCGACGGGTCGCCGCTGCGAGTGCGAGCGTCGCGCCCAGCGACTGCCCGACGACGACGATTCGTCCGGTCCGTGCCGCAAGTTCGTCGCTGATTTCGAGGACCGCATCGAGCCATTCGGTCCACGTCCGGCCGATCAGATCATCGGGTGTCGTGCCGTGCCCGGGAAGATGCGGAGACACCGTTGCGTACCCGGCACCGTGCACCGCAGCGGTGATCGGCATCACGGCATGCGGACTGCCACCGAGGCCGTGCAGGACCACGACGCCGAGATGACTCATGGCCGGTTCACGGCTGGGGTTGGATTCGGATCGCCTGCAGGAAGTCGGCGACGAGGTCGTCCGGATCTTCGAGGCCGACCGATACTCGCAGCAGACCGGGACCGATTCCAGCGAGTTGCAATTCGTCGGCGGTGAGGCTCGCGTGGGTGGTCGTGGCGGGATGACAGACCAGTGTCTCGGGGCCGCCGAGTGACGTGGCGGCGTAGCCCAGCCGGAGGCGATCGAGGACGGTCGTCGCATGGGCGAGGCCGCCGGTGACCGAGAACGACAGAACCGTGCCGTTGTGTTTCATCTGACGCTGGGCGAGGTCGTACTGCGGATGGCTGGGCAGGCCGGGATAGTGGACGGCTTCGACGTTCGGATCGGCCGCCAATTCCTTCGACAACTGCAGCGCCGACGCCGCCTGATGGTTGATCCGTACGGCCATCGTGCGGATGCCGCGCAGCGCGTTGAGGGCATCGTGCGGCGATGCCGTGGCTCCGTGCAGGACCCCGTAGCCCCAGATCTCGTTGAGCAGATCGCACTCGCCGGCGATCACGCCGAGCGTGGCATCGTTGTGGCCGGCGATGCCCTTCGTCGCAGAGTGCAGCACCAGATCGGCGCCGTACTCGAGCGGTCGCTGCCCGAGCGGGGTCGCAAACGTCGAATCGACGAGGGTGAACGGTCCTTTGATGGCGCCGAGCTCGGCCAGGTCCACCAGTTCGAGCAAAGGGTTGGACGGCGTCTCGGCGAGCACCAGCATCGTCCGGCCGGGCTGGACGGCTGCGGCGAACGCACCCGGCTGGAGGGCGTCGACGAACGTCACGTCGATGCCGAAGCGTCGACACGGCCCCTGCAGGAACGCGAGAGTTCCCGCGTACAGCTGACGCTGGGCGACGATGTGACTGCCCTGTCCGCACAGCGCGAGGACCACGGTGGTCAACGCGCCCATACCGCTGCCGTAGGCGAGGGCGTCCTCGGCACCTTCCAGCTCGGCAATCGCCTCCTCGAACGCGCGGACTGTCGGGTTGCCGTATCGGCTGTAGAACTCAGATGCGCGGTGCTTCGTGGCGCGACGCCGGGCATCGACCAATCCAGCGGACTTCCATGTACTCGACGACCACAGGGGCGTGGACAGCGATGTGCCGTTCGCTCCTCGCCCGGCGGTGATCGCGGTCGTCGCCGGCCGAAGAGGCGCCGCCGCCGGCTCGCCGCCGGGTCGATCGTCAGGATGCGGCGGGTCTGCAGTCACCGTGTCAGATTAACCGCCGAGGGCATCGCCGGCCGTCGGGATTGCCACTGCTGAACCGTGACGGAACCGGAGAAGCACCATTACATGCCATGTCGTGGATACCCTGGTACTCAACATGCCTGACCTTCCAGCCCGGCTCGGTGCTGGCCGCGGTAGTCATCGGCGCCCGAACAAGCCGGCGGCCGACCACATCCCCGATCACCGAGAGCCCCCCATGCCCACCACCACCGTGTACGCCCCGACTGGCTTCGCCGCCCTCGGCGTTCCCTCCGATCTCGATGCCGGCCTTGCCGCAGCGGGATTCTCCCATCCGTTCGCAATCCAAACCGAGGCCATTCCTGTCGCTCTGACAGGGGTCGACGTCTGCGGTCGGGCCCGAACAGGGTCGGGCAAGACCCTCGCCTTCGGTATCCCGATGCTTGCCCGCCTCAGCGCCAAGGCCGAACCGAACAAGCCGCGTGGACTGATCTTGGTCCCCACCCGCGAACTTGCTCTGCAGGTCGCCGAAGTGCTCGAGCCCGTCGCCCAGGCGTGCGGGTACGGAGTGCTCGCGGTCTACGGCGGCTCGTCGCGTCACCGGCAGATCGACGTTCTCAACGCCGGTGTCGAAGTCGTCGTCGCAACACCGCTCCGACTGATCGATCTGCTCAAGAACAACGAGTTGGATCTCGACCAGATCGAGGTGCTCGTCCTCGATGAAGCCGACCGGATGGCCGACGATGGATTCACCCCCCAGGTCGAATGGATCCTGCGCAAGATCACCGGGGCCCATCAGACGATGCTCTTCTCGGCAACGCTCGACGGGGACGTCGGCCACCTCGTGCGGCGCTACCTGATCGACCCGGTCGAGGTCTCGATCGACCTGCCGACCGACACCGTCGGCACGATGTACCACCTGTTCCTCGCCGTCCATCGAATGGACCGCGACAAGGTCGTTGCCTCGATCGCCAGTTCGTTCGAGCGAGTCATCGTGTTCTGTGGAACGAAGAGGATGTGCGACCGGGCCACGGAGGCCCTGCAGGATCTCGGAGTTCGAGCTCAGGCGATCCACGGAGACCTTCCGCAGCCATCACGCGAGAAGGCCCTCAAGCGGTTCATCTCCGGCGAGATCAGCGTGCTCGTGGCCACCGATGTTGCGGCTCGAGGCATCGACATCGACGACATCGGAGCCGTCATTCACTACGAGCCGGCACCGGACGGAAAGGCCTACCTTCACCGCAGCGGCCGTACCGCTCGCGCCGGCAAGGACGGCTGGGCCGTCACGTTGGCCGAGTACAACCAGCACGTTCAGTGCACCGTGTTGCAGAGAGCCCTTCGGCTGCCGTTCACGAAGCCGATCGAGGTCTTCTCGAACAACCCCAAGCTTCGAGACCTCAGCGAGTTCGACGCCCTCGTCTGACCCACACCAGAGTTTCGCGAGCGTTTTCGTCCCCCATAGCGCG
>JAYTRT010000503.1:0-4391 GCA_043746045.1 Actinomycetota bacterium
CATTGACGGGGTCGGTGAAGCTCGGCCAGCCGGTGCCTGACTCGAACTTCGTGTCCGAATCGAACAACTCGGCTCCGCACCCGGCGCACCGGTAGATGCCGTCGTCGTGACAATCGAAATATTTGCCCGTGAACGCCCGCTCGGTTCCGGCTTTGCGGAGGACGGAATACTGCGCCGGGGTCAGCTCACGACGCCATTCGTCGTCGCTCTTGACGACGATCGGCTCGGGCGCCTTGGTCTGGGATCGGTTGAATTTCATGCTCTACAGTCCCCCAACGGCGCGGTGTGTTACACCGAAGTTCGTTGCTGGCCGGTCAGCGGATCACTCGACTGGAATCGCGCCGACCCACGACTCGTCACGCATCTCGTCGACTGAGCATGACCATCGCAACGGCGAACGACGCCACGATCCAGCCCAGGAAAACCAGAAGGCCCTGGAGCGGCGTAAGCAGACTGGGGTCGTAGCGCACCGAGTAGAACGCCTGCCCGGCGTTGAACGGAGAGAGTCGCCCGATACGAACGTCCCATGGCTGCGGGAGGGCTTGGGCCAGGAGCGGCAGGATCAGGACGATCCCGAACAGGGCAGCAATTGCTCCGGGGGTACGACGCACGATTGTTCCGAGCGCGAGTCCGAGCATGCCGATCAACGTCAGGTAGAGACCAGCCCCGAGCACCACGCGCAACACGTTCGGCCCGCTCAACGTGGTGCCGAGATGATCGCCGTTCAACACCGCTTGACCGAGGAAGAACGCGATGAACACCGAGATCATCGCGACGATCAGACTGACGACGGTCAAGACGATCGTCTTCGACAGCAGCAGCACACGCCGGTTCGGGACAGCGGACAATGACGTCCGGATCATGCCCGTCGCGTATTCGGAGCTCATCACCAGAACGCCGAGAACGCCGATCGCCAACTGTGCGAGCACGATACCGTTCAACGAACGCGACGTCGGATCGAAGCGCAGGGCGTCGCGTACTCGGCCGTTGCGTTCGCGATGCAGGTATGCCCAGGAGAACAACGTGCCGAGTCCGATGGTGAATCCCGAGGTCAGGATCAGTGCCCACACGGTGGAGCGAACCGATCGCAGTTTCGTCCATTCCGACAGCAACGCAGCTCCCAGCGTCGATTGCTTCGGCAGGTCGTGGTTGGTGATCGCGAATGGGGAAGCTGCTTTCGTTGCGCTTCCGTCGATCTTCGTCGCTTCGGTGCTCATGCCGCTCCCCCGCTCTGCGTTCCGACCATGCCGTGATAGTCGACGCTGTCACCCGTCAGTTCGAAAAAGACCTCCTCGAGCGACGCCCGCTGTTCGGTCAGACCGTAGATCGCGATGCCAGCACCCAACGCCAGATCGCCGATCTGGGTCGCGGTCACACCTCTGACGCGCAACACATCACCATGGGGTTGGACGGTGGCGCCGACGTTCTCCAACACAGCGCTCAAATCCTGCGCACGAGACGAGCGCACTTCGAGCCAGTGTTCGCCGCGTGACGTGAACTCGTCGACCGTCGCGTCGGCGATCAGTTTGCCCCGGCCCACCACGATGAGGCGGTCGGCCGTCATCGCCATCTCGGTCATCAGATGGCTGGAGACGAAGACGGTCCGACCCTCGGAGGCCAGCCAACGGAGCAAGGTGCGGATCCAGACGATGCCCTCGGGGTCGAGCCCGTTGACGGGCTCGTCGAACATCAGGATCGACGGGTCACCGAGGAGAGCCGCCGCGATGCCGAGACGCTGACCCATACCGAGGGAAAATGTGCCCGAGCGCTTGTCAGCGACATCCGACAGTCCGACCAGTTCGAGCACGGTCTTGACCCGCTTCTTGCCAATGCCGTTGCTCTGCGCGAGACACAGCAGATGGTCGGATGCCTTGCGTCCGCCGTGCAACGCTTTGGCGTCGAGCAGCGCTCCCACTTCGTGCAGCGGGAACTTGTGGTGCGCATACGGCTTCCCGTTGACGAGCGCCGTACCCTTGGTCGGTGCGTCCAGGCCGAGGATCATTCGCATGGTCGTCGTCTTCCCGGCTCCATTCGGCCCGAGAAAGCCCGTCACGCACCCAGGGGTGATGTCGACCGTCAGATCGTCGACCGCCACCGTCTCGCCGTATCGCTTGGTCAGTCCCTGGAGTTCGATCACGATGACAGTGAATCCCCCCAAGATGAGAACGGAGTAAGACCGACCGCCACGGTCTTAACACTGTGGAAACCGTCCTGTCGTCGTCGCCTCCTACAGTCGGTGGCATGGATTTCGGGAACCTCACGATCCTGCGCGGTGGTCGGGTCATCGATCCAGCCACCGGTACGGATGCTCTGCTCGATGTGATGGTTCGCGACAGCGTGATCGAATCGCTCTCTCCACCCGGCGAAATGCTCGCCGACATCTCGACCGTCATCGACGTGGATGGCTGCATCGTGACGCCTGGATTGATCGATCTGCACTGTCATGTGATGCCCGGGCTCGGTGACTTCTGCGTCGAGGCCGATTCCGTCGGGGTCGGGATGGGTGTGCCAATCCTGATCGATGGAGGAACCAGTGGGGTCGCGACGTTCGACCTTGCTCGCCGGGCCGTGATCGATCACCCGGCGACTGCGACAAAGGTCCTCGCCTTCATCGACCCGAATCAGTTGTACCTGGCGACGAAGGACTTCATCTGTCACAAGCTGGAGATCGCCAACGATGCCAGGAACATCGACCGTGATTCATTGGCCAGTTCTCTCGAGCGCAACGCCGACGTGATCGTCGGGATGAAGGTGCGTGCCTGCTACACCGACGATCCGAGCACATCGCCGTTCCTGGAGGTCGCCAAGCTCGCCGCCGAGGACGCCGCACGGAACCTGCCGATCATGGTCCACCTCGGCCGCTTTCCGCATACGCCCACCATCTCCACACCGGCACTGCTGCAAGCATTGCGCGGCGGCGACATCATCACCCACGCGTTCCGTGGCGGAGGCGGAATGTTGGACGCCTCCGGAACGATCATCCCTGAGTTCCGTGATGCGCTCGACCGGGGCCTGCTGCTCGACGTCGGGCATTCCGGAACCGACTTCCGCTTTCGTGAGGCCCGGCGGCTGTTCGCCAACGGTGTGCGACCGTACACGATCTCGACCGACCTCAACATCTTCACCGTGGATGGCCCGGTGTACTCACTCGCCGAGACGATGACGAAGATCTGGGCCATGGACGTCGATCTCAGCGACGTGATCGCAATGTGCACGACCAACGCTGCGGCGAGCATCCATCGCCAGCACGAACTCGGAACACTGGGTGTCGGCCGAGCAGCCGAGATCAGTGTGATGCGGATCGTCGACGGTCCGGCCACTGTGTCCGACGGGTATGAGACCGTACGCATCGACCGGAGGTTGGCCTCTGTCGGATGTCTGCGCGCCGGGAAGTGGTTCGCCGCCGAGCCCGTCGGTAGCCACGCCGCAGCGTGACGAACGATCGCGTGCATGCTCGCGAGACGGCGTCGGCCGAGTCCGAGGCCACCGCGCTGACCGCCGCGCTCGGTCGCTTCTGGCATCCGGTGGCCACCGTCGATGAAGTGCGCCGGACCGCAACCGGACTGCTCGCCGTGACGCTGCTCGACCGTGAGATCGTGATCGCCGAGTTGAACGTCGACGTGAACCGGAATTCGAACGGCGAAATGAACGGCGAACTGAACGACGATTCGAACGGCGAGTCGAACGACGTCGTCGCCACCGCCACCTCGGATCCGTCGTGTCGCAGTCAATTCGTGGCGATGGACGACCGCTGTCTTCACCGCTCGACCAAGTTGTCGGTCGGATGGGTCGACACGGACGGGGTGCGATGCGCGTATCACGGCTGGAAATGGGACGGTGGCGGACGGTGCATCGACATCCCTTCGATGCCCGGCGCAGTCATTCCCACGAAAGCCAAGGTCCGCGGGTATCGCGTTCAGGAGCGGTACGGACTGCTCTGGGTCTGCCTCGACGAGTCGTCCGACGAAGCGGTCCCCGCGTTCGTTGCCGCCGGCGACGACTCGTTCCGAGTCGTCGCCGGCGAGCCCTACACGTGGCCCGTTTCTGCACTACGACGGGTCGAGAACTTCGTCGACCTCGCCCATTTCGCGTGGGTCCACGTGGGCACCCTCGGCCGACGCGATCAGCCGGTGCCGCCGATACCGGACATCGAGCGCGTCGACGGCGAGTTGCGCTTCGTCTACGATCCTCCCAAGGACTTTCCGGCAGACGGTGCGGCGATGTACGGATGGTCCCGGTACCGGATGCCGATCCCTTGCACGGTGAGCATCGAGTTCGTTCTCGGCGACGGGGCCCGCCGAGTGCTGTGGATGACCGCCTCGCCGATCGATCTGGAGACGTGCCGGTGCTTCTGGTTCATGGCGCGCACCGATGACCTCGACGGATCCGAC
>JAYTRT010000504.1:0-4389 GCA_043746045.1 Actinomycetota bacterium
TGCTCAGTCTTGCTGATTCGGCGCGTCGAATTCGGTTCTGTCCTCCTCGAATCCGCCGATGAGCACAGGGGTACGCCCGGTGCCCGTCCTCTTCCGACGATCGCAGTCCGTGATGATCTCGGACGGTGACGACGCCGAGGAAGCCGACGATGCTCACGACGAACGTGGTGCCAAATGGGATTGCGCTGTACCGTTGACCTTTCCGCTATGACCTCCACGATCGCCGACAGCTGCTTTCCGATGCCAGTTCACCCATGACGGTCCACGCATGACGGCCCACGCATGACGGTCCACACATGACCGTGACGGGAACAACGGTCACCGTCGTGGTCCCGGGCACGCATCTGATGGCCTCGCTGGTGGGCGCACGCGATGAGTTCGTCCGCCAGATCGAGACAGCGTTCCCCGTGGTCGGCATCGTCGTGCGCGGCAACGAGATCGTCCTCAGTGGCGACGGCGCAGACGAGGTCGGGCGGCTGTTCGAGGAGCTGGTCCTCGTCCTCCAACGTGGTCAGCATCTCGACGCGGGAACCGTCTCCCGCTCGATCGACATGATGAACGCCCACGAGTCACCGAGCAAGGTGCTCACCGACGACATCCTCCGCGCGACGAAGGGCCGTTCGATCCGTCCCAAAACCGCTGGTCAGAAACGCTACATCGATGCCATCCGCGAGAACATCATCACCTTCGGCCTCGGCCCGGCAGGCACGGGCAAGAGCTGGTTGGCGGTGGCGATGGCGGTCCAGGCGTTGCAATCGAAACAGGTCCAACGGATCATCCTGACCCGTCCGGCGGTCGAAGCGGGCGAGCGACTCGGCTTCCTGCCGGGTGACCTGATGGCCAAGATCGATCCGTGCCTGCGGCCGCTGTACGACGCGCTGTACGACATGGTCGACACCGAGGGTGCAGCAAAATTGATGGAACGTCAGACCATCGAGGTCGCCCCGCTCGCGTTCATGCGTGGGCGCACGTTGAACAACAGCTTCATCATCCTCGACGAGGCACAGAACACGACGCCCGAGCAGATGAAGATGTTCCTGACTCGGATCGGCTTCGGCTCGAAGGTGGTCGTCACCGGTGACACCACCCAGGTCGACGTTCCCGATGGCCGGAGCGGTCTCGCCGGGCTCGAGCGGATCCTGACCGGTGTCGAAGGTCTCGGCTTCGTGCATCTCGGCGTCGGCGACGTGGTCAGGCACAAGATCGTCGCCGACATCGTCGCTGCGTACGAGAAGGCCGTCCCGGCGCCAGGAACCGTCAAACGTGGATGACCCTGGTAGACCTCGCATCGGCAGCCGTTCGAAGATCGGTGGCGACGTGGATCCCGAGGTTTTCTGCTCGGACGAGCAGACCGACGTCGAGATCGACCTGATCCGCTGGCAGGGGTTGGCCGAACGGGTTCTGAACGCCGAGGGAATTCGCGGCGGGACCGAGATGTCGATCATCTTCATCAGCGAGAACGACATCTCCGAGCTCAACGAATCGTTCCTCGGGGTGGCGGGGCCGACCGACGTCCTCTCGTTCCCGATCGATGCCGGAGAGCTCGACCTGCCGCCCACCAGCGGCGGGGCGACACGTGGCCCGGATCGAGCTCCACTCGACCCCTCCGATGTTCCATTACTGTTGGGCGATGTCGTCATCTGTCCGAAAGTCGCCGAACGCCAAGCGCCGACGCACGCCGGAAATCTCGACGACGAACTGGCCTTGCTGCTGGTCCACGGCATCCTCCACGTGCTCGGACACGATCACGCCGAGCCGGAGGAGACGCTCGTGATGCGACGCCGAGAACTGGAACTGCTCGAGCAATTGCACTGGCGCGGGCCCGCGCCTGAAGGTTTCCGACAGGAGCAACCGACAACGTGATCGCCAATGCATTCAGAACGACCGACCTGTGGATGGTCGTTGCGATCTTCCTGTTGCTGGTCGTCCTCGCGTTCTGCTCATCGGCCGAGATGGGCCTGTCGAAGATGACCAAACCCAAGGCCGACTCGTTGCTGCAGCAGGGCCACAAGTCGGCGAAGGTCCTCGCCCGACTCGTCAGTGAGCCGGAGCGCTGGATCAACCCACTGCTGCTCACCGTGTTCATCTGTCAGATCGTGCAGTCGACGCTGACCGCCGTTGTTTTCGATGACCTGTTCGGCACGTGGGGTGTCGTTGCCGGTGTCTTCATCAACGTCCTCGTCTTTTTCGTGTTCGCCGAGGCGGTCCCGAAGACGTATGCCGTTCTGTTTCCTCAGCGCGCTGCGCTGTTCGCGGCCCGACCCACCGCTGCTCTCGTCGCGTTCCCGCCGTTGCGCTGGATCTCGAAGTCTCTGATCAAGCTGACCAACGTCATCGTGCGCGGGAAGGGCCTGCAGCAGGGACCCTTCGTGTCCGAGCAGGAACTCCTCGGCATCGTCGAGGCTGCGGCCCACGACGGCGAGATCGAACACGAGGAGAGCCGGCTGATCAAGTCGGTCGTCGAATTCGGCGACACGGTCGCGCGCGAGATCATGGTTCCCCGACCGGACATGGTGTTCGTCGGACCAGGGGCGACGATCACCGAGGCCTTGGACGTCGCCATCGAAAAA
This sequence comes from Actinomycetota bacterium, assembly GCA_043746045.1. GTDB lineage: Bacteria > Actinomycetota > Acidimicrobiia > Acidimicrobiales > Ilumatobacteraceae > WLMZ01. The sequence continues at coordinate 2,571 of JAYTRT010000504.1, forward strand.
GGCGTCAGCCGCCTCCCGGTTCTCAGCGAGGACGACGACGACCTGCTCGGCTTGACCTATACGAAAGACCTGATGCGTCTGGAACGCGACGGGAAGGGGGCGCTCCTCGTCACCGAGACGGTCCGGCCGGCACACGTCGTCCCCGAGAACAAGCCGGTCAGTCGGTTGATGCGTGAGATGCAGGCCCAGAAGTACCATCTCGCCTTCATCGCTGATGAATACGGCGCGATTGCCGGCCTCATCACGCTCGAGGATTGTCTCGAGGAACTGGTCGGCGAGATCGTCGACGAGCACGACACCGACGAGGCCGAGGTCGAACGGTTGAGCAACGGCGATTACCTCGTCGAGGGCGGCATGGCGATCGAGGATCTCAACGAGCTGCTCGACATCCGCCTTCCGGACGACGACTGGGAGACCATCGGTGGCTTCTTGTTCAGCACGCTCGAGCACGTCCCCGAGGTCGGCGAGAGCGTCGATTTCGACGGTTGGCGATTCCATGCCCACGAGGTGGAGGGCCGTCGAGTCCGCCGCTTGCGGGTCAGCGTTCTGCAACACCACGATCATCACCCCGGCCTCGCTGCGGACGGCGAGCCGCGTTAGACAACCGTGAGACACGTCGGGCCGCAACGAGTCAGGTGTCGGCTGTCGCCACCAACTGCGCTCGCTGCAGCTTGCCGAGTGCCGTCCGTGGCATTTCTTCCACGATGCGCAGCTCTCGGGGCGCCATGAACATCGGCAGGCTCGCGTCGACGTGATCGCGCAACTGCGCGAGGGTCGGGACCGCAGTGCCGTCCGCCGGCACGATCCAGGCCGTCACACGCTGGCCCCACTCGGCGTCGGGAACCCCGGCGACACCGACATCGGCCACCTGAGGATGCGTCAGAATTGCCGCCTCGACGGCTTCTGGCCAGACGTTCTCGCCGCCGGTGATGATCAGATCCCCGGCCCGCCCGTCGACCTGAAGCAGGCCGGCGTCGGAGAGCCCGCCGAGGTCGCCGGTGTGCAACCAACCATCGGCGTCCACAGGTGTGGTTCCATCTCGATAGGCGCGCAGCATCATCGGGCAGCGGATCAGTATCTCCTGATCGTCGGCGATACGGATCTCGACCCCGTCGAGCGGCAACCCGTCGTAGACGACGCCGCTCCCGGTCTCGGTCATCCCGTAGGTGGTGACGGTGTTCGCCGGACGATCGAGCGGCGGGCGGCTTCCACCGAGCACGATCCAACGAAAGATCGTGGGATCGATCCGTCGGAGCGCGGTTGCCACCAGTGACGTCAGGGTCGCCCCCGCTGCGGCCGCCGCCGAAACGGCATCGGCATCGAACCGAGGCAACACGGTCAACCGAACGCCGCGATGCAGCGCACGGGTGACGACCGACAGCCCGCCGACATGGGCGAGAGGGAGACAGGCCAACCAGTGATCATCAGGTCGCACGCCGAGGCGTCGGCTTGTTGCGTCTGCTGATGCAGCGACTGCTCGATGGGTCAGGACGACACCCTTGGGGGTCCCCGTCGATCCGCTGGTCGCGACGACGAGCGCATCGTCGGGTTCGGTCTCGCGACCGCAGTCGACGGCATGTTCACCGCTGTTGTCGACCACTGAATGACAACCCATCGCGGTGAGGAGCGCGTTCGCCGCACTTCGCGGCAGGCGCTGATCGATGGGCAACACCGCATCGCCACGGGACCAGACCCGCTGCAGTGAGTCGACGAAGCCGGGGCCGCCCGGGAGATCGAGTGCGACGAGACGGGGCATGCGTGACGGCGCGCGTTCAGCCGGTGACGGAGGAAGCGGTGCCGATGCGGCTGGTCATCACCG
>JAYTRT010000505.1:0-4383 GCA_043746045.1 Actinomycetota bacterium
ACGCTATGTATCTCCGTGCCGGCGGCTGGGGTCCCTGGGGCATGTAGAGCTCGTCGATTTCCGGTGGGACATCGCAGACCAAGCGACTACACTCAGCAAACGAACAATGCGCTCGTAGCTCAATGGATAGAGCACTTGATTACGGATCAAGCGGTTAGGGGTTCGAGTCCCTTCGGGCGTACCATCTGGATACCATCCTTGACCAGGGATGATACGGGGGCCTCGCCGACATCGGTGAGGTCCTCGAGCGTTTCGCCCCGTGTATCAGAGATGTATCAGTTCGCAGGAGATCGCGATGGCGTGGAAGCCCTCAGGCCAGCCACATGTCCGGTCACGGCGCGACAAGTGGGTCGTGCGCATCGACGGGATCGACTCCGAGACCGGCAAGGGCCGGCCGCGGCAGCTCCGGACCCACACGCCGAAGCGTGCGGCCACAAAGGCGGCGAGTGAATCTGCTGCGCAGCGCGACACCGGCGGGGGTCGTCGCATCGTCGGTGCGTTCGTCACCAAGTGGGCGGCCGGGCGCGTCGATGTCGCCGAGAACACACGTGAGCAGTACGTCTGGGCGGCTGGTCACATCGCCGCCGGCATCGGAGCGATTCGCGTGGACCGGCGAAGAGGGAAGACGTCGCACTGGCTCGATGACCTTGCCTCAGCGGGCATCACGTCTCGGCGGAGCATCCAGATCGTCCGGATGGTACTGCGCGCCGCACTCGACGAGGCGGTGGACCCCGGTGACCTCAACCGAAGTCCGGCAGCACGAGTCGACATGCCCCGCCAGGTCACCAAGAAGGATCGGGTGAGGGAAGTCGATGCATGGGACGAGCCGGATCTTCGCAAGTTCCTCGGCGTCGCGAAGGCACTTCGCTGGGGAGGCCGCTCACGCTCGCTGCCCTCGACGGTCTTCGCCGAGGTGAGCTGATCGGACTGCGTTGCTCCGATGTCGATGTCACCAAGAAGACCGTGTGCATCGAGCCCTACGCGACACACTCCCCATCCCCGCATCGATCGCCCGACCCGAGATCGGACTCGAACTCTCGATCGACCGATCCACCGAACGAAAGGATGCAGATCGCCGGCGACGCGATCGTTCTCTCGACGCTGTGCACTTGGCCACACCTGGTGTAGGGGATCGCGCACGGTTGCAGTTGCTGGTACATCACTGTCGTCGGCAGCGAAGCGCCCCGAACGGCCGGGAGGTCCGGTCAGGGCCAGTAGCCGTTGATGTCGGCGATGATGTGGGCGGATGCCTGGGTGTAGATGCAGACTTTGCCGCCGTCGCCGACTTTGGTCATGACGAGGTTGGGGACGATGCCACCTGCGGCGAGATTCAGGTTCGACGCGGTGGGACGCGGCGCGCCACACGGCCACACGGTGACGTATCCATCGACGTCTGGTGCGACGCCGGTGATGTTGAGCACGACGGCGCCGGTTCCTGCTGGGATCTTCGTCGACCCGGCACCGGTCACGGCCAACTCGATCGTGGCGCCGGCTGCGGGCTTCGCGCCTGCGTAGCCCACCTGCGCGTCCGGTCGGGTGTCCAGGAGACGTTCAGGCACGACGGGCGCGTACGACGAGGCCGCCGGGAGGTAGCCGTTGACGTCTGCGAGCAGGTGGACGGCGGCCTGCGTGTAGATGCAGACCTTGCCGCCGTCGCCGATCTTGGAGATCACCAGGTTCGGTGACGTTCCGCCTGCGACGATGTTCAGGTTCGATGCGGTCGGACGCTGCGCTCCGCACGGCCACACGGTCACATATCCGGCGGACTCGGCGGCGGTCGCGGTCACGTTGAGCGTCACCGCTCGCGCGTCGGCAGGCACCTGTGTCATTCCGGCTCCGGTGACCTGGACCGCGACAACGCTGTCTGCGACTGGTTTGGCGCCGATGTAGCCGGTCTGGCCGCCCGGGCGCGTGTCGACGAGACGTTCGGGCACGACCGACACGTATCGGGAACCGGCGGGCATGTATCCGTTGATGTCGGCGAGCAGGTCCGCAGGCGCCTGCGTGTACAGGCACACCTTGCCGCCCGCGCCGATCTTGGAGATCACCAGGTTCGGTGACGTCACCCCAGGAACCAGGTTCAGGTTCGATGCGGTGGGCTGCGCGGACCCGCACGGCCACACCGTCACGTATCCGGCGGCGTCAGCGCCGGTCCCGGTGACGTTCAACGCAACGGCAGCCGCCGAAACCGGAAGCTGCGACGAACCAACACCGGTCACCTGCAACTGCACGACCTGCCCGGCCGACGGCTTGACTCCCGTGTACCCGACTTGGCCACCGACCCGGGTGTCGAGCACGCGCTCCGGCACCACCGGCACATAATCGACCGCACCGCCGCCACCGGATGTCGGAGTCGTCGTGTCGGGCGGGTCGATCACCGCAGCATCAGTCACGGCGCGCACGATCAGGGTCACATCGCTGTAGTCGGCGCCGTTGGGGGCGTTGGTGTCGCGAACGAACAGCTGGACCTTGTGAATGCCGATACCGACGGGGAGACTGAACTGCACGACGGCCACCCGATTTTCGGAGACGGTCGATGATCTGACGACGCGATCCGTGTTCTGGTCCGGAAGGATCGAATCGTCCAACTTCAGTTGGAACTCCGCCTCCGACGGCGCGCCCTGGCCAAGTACGTCGAGCACGCTGACGGTCGCGGTCGCCTGGATGACTGCTGGCCGCGCGACCGAGAGGGAGCACACTGGGCTCGCCGATTGATACGCAGACACTGCGTTCTGCCGGCTCGTGGCATCACTCACTGCGCACTGCGAGATGTCCGATGTGTCACCCACGAACAGGGCACTGATGGACGGTTGACGCACGACCGTTGTCGTCCCGGCGCCCGTCGCGATGAGCCGGATCACATGCGTTCCCGCATCGAGTCCGTCCCATCCCAGCCCACCGGTCGAAACGTTGAGGGTCGGTGAAGAATTCGAGGTGAAGTTGGCATGTACCGCCGGTGGGCCGTTGTCGATCGTCGCGGACAGGGCGACGGAGCGATCGGAGGCTCCGACATCGAGACCGGAGCTGATCAGCAGATGAATTTGTCCGTGTGATGGTGTCGTCACCGTGCACTGGGCGACGGGCAGCTGCTCGCCCTGTTGCACGGTGATCGTCCCGGCCAGTGGCGAGATGCAATTTGCCGCCGCTTCGGCCGCCGGCACGAAGTACCCGGTGATCTGCGCGTACGCCGCGTCGGCCACCACCGTGCCCAAATTTCTCCGGCCTTGCAGAACGAAGGAGTGTGCTCCGGGACCGACCTGGAACGACGTCTGCGTCGTCAACTGCATCGGCTCGCCGATCTCCGAGTTCCTGTGCACGTCGAGCAGACGTTGTGACTGCGCCGACACGGTCCCGTCCCCGATGATCCCGAACTCCATCAACGCCGAAGTCGCCGGCGTGTCGGTATCAGCGCGCACCGTTGCGCTGGCCGACAGGTAGATCGTGCCGGTCGTCGGCAACGTCACCGAGCACGTCACGACTGGATCGAATGCAACCTTCGTCGTGGTCCACTGTGTCGACTGGGTCACCGCTCCGCACGTCCGACTCGCCGCTGACAGCCCTTGCGGCCGGGGCACCGCAGCCGACGACGAGGACGGTTCGATCAATCCCGCCGCCACGATCGACGACGCGATCAGAGCGGTGACGGCAATCAGACGACAGCGAACGACTCGACCGACCTGCCCAGATTCCATCGCAGAACCGTACCAAGAACGGATACCGCTCGAATCGAGCTCGTCGTTGCAAGCCGCTTCTTCCTTCGGCCATCGAATGGAGATGGTCCAGGCGGTGCACGCCGAACGGATGCGTCCCACCCTTTCGTGACCAGTTCAGGCCGCCGGTGTTCGGTCAGATGCTTCGGGCCTGCGGCACACGTCGCGAACGGCTCCGGGCCGTATCGACGGGTTCCGTGCGCTGAGGGCCACGTCGTCATCGCCATTCGACCCGTTCGTCTGTCGCGTCAGGGTGACACTCGTCGAAACCGAAATTCGACAGCGAAGGATCGCCGATGGAGTGGGTTACCTTGGAGTTCGGGAAGCGGTCGGCTGCAGCTGACGGTCGGGGGCGAGGGCATGAGCGGCGCACAAGAGGGCACAACCGGACACCATCGACTCGGTACGCGACGATTCGGTGTTCCGACCCGCCTGCTGCGGCGTCCGTCGGCCAACGCAGCCGCGATCTGGTCTGCGGTCTACGCGATCGTCTGGGCGACCGGTCAGCGATACTCCACCGACTTCTTGCACTACGGGTACCAGATCGTGCCGTATCCGACGCTGCGCGCCGATCCGTTCGGCTCAGTGTGGTACTTGCACATCCAGCCGCCCTTGTGGAATCTCGTGCTCGGTGTGTTCGGCAGGTGGTCACCGTTGCCGACAGCCATCACGC
>JAYTRT010000506.1:0-13236 GCA_043746045.1 Actinomycetota bacterium
AAATCATCCCTGAGCTGCATGACCTCGGCGCGATTGGCCGCCGTGGGTTCTACTTCTCGAACGATGCGCCGGGTCCGAGCCACATCGGGAGCATACTGATTGCCATGTATTCGGCCGCAGAGCACATCGTCGTGCGTCGTAGCGGGCCGCTGAACGGTGACGTATTCGTGCCGGGCGCCAAGAACTCGGTCCTCAAACTGATGGCGACGACGCTGTTGGCGGATGGTGTGACGACGTTGACGAATGTGCCCGACATCGCTGACGTGACGATCATGGGTGACCTCCTGGCTTCGATCGGTGTGACCACGCAGTGGCATCCGACGGAGGACCGAGTGCTGTTGCTGACCAACCACGGGGCGATCACTCCCGTCGCCCCGTACGAATTGGTCGAACGAATCCGTGCGTCGATCAACGTCCTCGGGCCATTGCTGACGCGATGTGGCAGGGTCAAACTGTCGCTTCCCGGCGGTGATGATTTCGGCAGTCGTCCGATCGACATGCACATGAGCGGGCTCGAGGCGATGGGTGCCACATTCGAGATCGCCCATGGTTACGTCGAGGCAACGGCCGAGCGACTGCATGGTGCGAACGTCACGTTCGACTTCCCCAGCGTCGGAGCGACCGAGAACATCCTCACCGCTGCGGTGTTCGCGAAGGGAACGACGGTCATCGACAACGCCGCGCGCGAACCCGAGATTGCCGATCTGTGCAACTTCGTCGTTGCGATGGGTGCCGATGTCGAGGGCATCGGCACATCGACGCTCGTGATCCACGGTGTCGAACGGGGCAGCCTGCATCCGGTTGTGCACGAGGTCGTTCCCGACCGGATCCAGGCCGCCACCTACATCGCTGCGGCCGCAGTGACGGGTGGCGAGATCGTGTTGCGCAACGCTCGCGCCGACCACATGTCGATGCTGCTCCGCCGTTTCGCCGACATGGGCATGTCCATCACGTCGCAGACGGATGGCATCGCGGTGTGGTCACCGAAGAGGTTGCGCGCGATCGACATTGCGACGTTGCCGTATCCGGGCATCGCGACCGACTACAAGCCATTGATCGTGACGATGTTGGCTGTCGCTGACGGCGTCGGCATCGTCACCGAAAATCTCTATCCGGGTCGCTTTCGCTACGTGGAGGAACTCCAGCGTCTCGGCGCCGACATCAGTACCGACGGTCACCACGCGGTGGTGCGTGGGGTGTGCCGGCTCAGCGGCGCACCGGTCAAGGCGCCGGACATTCGCGCTGGTGCTGCATTGGTGGTCGCGGGGCTCGCCGCCGAGGGCGAGACGGTCATCACCGGCATTCACCACATCGACCGGGGTTACGACGACCTGGTCGGCCGACTGCAAAACCTCGGGGCCGATATCGAACGTCGTTCCTAGTCGGCCGATTGGTCCGTCCGCGTTGGCTGGTCGGATTCGATCGGGTGTGTCTGTCGCAGGTTCCGATCAGCGCGTCGTTTGGCAGTTCTGAGCAGCAGGACGATGAAGATCAGCGGCCCGATGACGAACAGTGCTTCGTCCCAACCGCCCTGATGGGCGAGCAGGACAACGGCGGTCAAGCAACCTTCGAAGTTGTCACATCGGGAATGATCGGGCAACGTCGAATTGTTGACATGTACGGCGATCTTAACGATCGGCCTGCTTCAATGGACAGCGGTCCAGTCAGAAGGTCACACCACCATGCGCGCCCAAGTCGAAGAATGCATCGAGATCATCCGCCCTGCTCTGCAGGCTGATGGCGGCGACATCGAATTGAAGGACGTCGACGAGCTGACCGGCATCGTCCAGGTCACGCTGGTCGGAGCATGTGGAACCTGTCCGGCCAGCACACAGACACTGAAAGCCGGCATCGAGCGGATCATGCGCGACCGCGTCGATGGCGTGACCGAGGTCGTGGCGGTCTGATCCGTGGGTCGTCGTGATCAACCGGTCGACGTACTGTTCGAATCGGCACGGAACGGAGACCGGGCCGCACTGGCGCGTCTGCTCTCGCTGATCGAACGTGGAACAGACGACGCACGTGCCATCGGCCGCCTCGCGTCGCCGCTCGGTGGTCACGCCTACACGGTTGGTCTCACCGGCGCTCCGGGGGCCGGCAAGAGCACACTGACCTCGGCGATCATCACCCACCTGCGCACGCACGATCTGGAGGTCGCGGTCCTCGCGATCGATCCGTCGTCGCCGTTCACCGGTGGTGCGATCCTCGGCGACCGGGTCCGGATGCAGGACCACGCCACGGATCCCGGCGTGTTCATCAGATCGATGGCCACCCGCGGTCACCTCGGTGGTCTCTCGCTGTCGGCGCCCGAGGCAATTCGTCTGCTCGATGCGATCGGCCGTGAGTGGGTGCTGGTCGAGACCGTCGGCGTCGGCCAGGTCGAGGTCGAGATCGCGGGCAAGGCCGATACGACGATCGTCGTGGTCAACCCTGGTTGGGGCGATTCGGTGCAGGCCAACAAGGCCGGTCTGATGGAGATCGCCGACATCTTCGTGATCAACAAGTCCGACCGGAAGGGTGCCGACGAAACGAGCCGAGATCTCGAGCAGATGCTCGACCTGTCGGACCTCGCCCACGACACCTGGCGGCCACCGATCCTGTCGGCTGTCGGAACGACCGGCAAGGGCGTTCCCGAATTGTGGGACGCAGTGCTGCAGCATCGAACGAGCATCACCAACAGCGGAATCCTGGCGGAGCGACGCGAGTTCCGGATGCGCGAGGAATTGCGGGTCATCGTTGCCAGGCGTCTGGAACAGCGGGCACGCGAAATCACGGGTGGCCAGCGCTGGGATTCGCTGCAGGACGATGTCCTTCATCGTCGGATCGACCCGTGGTCGGCCGCCGACGAGATGCTCGCTGCCGTCGAATAGCGTCCTCCAATTAGGGTGACGCCATGGCTGAAGAACTGGTGCTCCTCGAACGCCGCGCAGACGGTGTCGCCGTCATCACACTGAACAATCCGAAGGTCAACGCGCTGTCGCAGGGCCTGCTTTCGCGATTGGCGACCATTGCCGAGGAGCTGCAGGCAGATCTGCCGGGCGCGGTCGTGCTCACCGGTGGCGACCGGATCTTCGCCGCCGGCGCAGACATCAGCGAGTTCGGTGGCGCCGACGAAGCGGCGGCGATCACGGCGGGTTTTCACGCTGCCCTCGATGCGATCGCCGCCCTGCCCCGGTTCGTGATCGCGGCTGTCAGCGGGTACGCGCTCGGTGGCGGATGCGAGCTGGCACTCGCCTGCGACTACCGGATCTGTGCCGAACGGGCCGTGTTCGGCCAACCGGAGATCCTGCTCGGCATCATCCCGGGTGGCGGTGGTACCCAGCGGCTGTCGCGCCTTGTCGGGCCGAGTCGGGCGAAGGAGTTGTGCCTCACCGGCCGTCAGGTGAAATCGGAGGAGGCCTTGCGGATCGGTCTCGCCGACGAGGTGGTGCCCGGCGATCAGTTGAACGAACGAGCGCTCGCGTTGGCCGCCGAGATCGCTCGCGGAGCGCATGTAGCCCAAGGCCTGACCAAGCAGGCGATCGACGAGGGCCTCTCGAGGTCGCTGCCCGACGGTCTGCGCTTGGAGCGGCAGTTGTTCGCCGAGGTGTTCCGATCAGACGACAGTCAGATCGGTGTGCGCAGCTTCCTCGCCAATGGCGCCGGCAAGGCAGAGTTCACCGGCCACTGACAGACCGGCCACTGACACACCGGGCTGCTCATCGGGCCGGTTCTCGGGCTGCTCATCGGGCTGGTTATTGGGCCCAGGCCATCCGACCGAGCTCGAACGGGTTGGCGAGGAGCGGGTTGGTCGGGAACACGCGCACGGTGAGACCGTAGGCACCGGATCGGCCGACGGTGTACGTGCCGGTCCACTCGCCTGCTGATCCCGACGGTGTGTTCGCGTCACCGGCGGCGTACGTGAGGTCGAGCCGGGCGGCGTCGGCGAACAGGTCGCCGTGGGTGTCGATCGGGCCGTGCAACACCTGCACGGTCACATCGGACGGTGCCAGGTCGCCGAGCGCCACCGATGCGCGTACCACGCGGGCCTGCCCGGCACGTCCCGGCTCGACCTCGGTGTCGAGGTTGGTGACCTGAACGTTCGGCCAGGCAACGAGCACATGGCGCTTCCACTCAGCGAGCAGTCTGGCCGCCGCAGCGCCGCCCGCCGTCATGGTCGTCGCTCCGGTAGCAGCCGGTTCGTACAAATGGGTGACGTAGTCGCGAACCATTCGCGAGGCGGTCACTTTCGGCCCGAGGGTCTCCCAGTTGCAACGCATCTTGTCGATCCAACCGTGGGGGATGTTCCCGGCCCCGTGACGAGTGGTCCCGCCTCTGGCGCCGGCTGAGTTGGCATCGGTGCCGTAGAACAGCGGAACGATCTCGTTCTCGAGCAAACCGAAGAGGTTCAGTGCCTCGCGCTGATCACGGCGGGTGCCGTCCGGGTCGTCGTCGGCAGACACGATGTCCCAGCCGTTTCCGCCGCCATCGCTCCACTCGTCCCACCAGCCGTCGAGGACACTGCAGTTCAGTGCGCCGTTCAGCGCCGCCTTCATACCGCTGGTGCCGCAGGCCTCCTGCGGTCGACGCGGGTTGTTCAGCCACACGTCGCACCCGTGATACATCGCCCGCGCGACAGCGATGTCGTAGTCGGGGATGAACACGAAACGATGCCGGACATCGAGCTCGCGGGCGAAGCGTTCGATGCCCTGGATCATCTCCTTACCCGGTTGGTCGGCCGGATGGGCTTTGCCGGCGAACACGAATTGCACGGGTCGCTCGGCATCCAGCAACATCCGCTTCAGACGGTCGGCATGTGACAACAGCAGGGTTGCCCTCTTGTACGTCGCGAAACGTCGGGCGAACCCGATGGTGAGGACATCGGGGTCGAGGATGTCGTCGCCCATTCGCACGCGCACGAAATCGACGAGACGGCTCCGGCCTGCTGCCCGGGCCGACCACACCGCATCGGCTTTGAGGCCCCTCGCGCGCGCCCAGGCCTCGTCGTCGGCGCCGTCCCAGACACCGTGGATGCCGTCACGCAGCAACTGATCGATTTCCGGAGACACCCATGAGTGCGCGTGAACGCCATTCGTGATCGATCCGATCGGGACCTCGTCAACGGGCACACCCGGCCACATCCCGCTGAACATCTCGCGACTCACGGCGCCGTGCAATTTGGCAACACCATTCGCCCGAGCTGCCAGACGCAGGCCCATCACAGCCATGTTGAAACGTGTCTCGTCCGGCTCGTCGTCGCGGCGGCCGATGGACATCAGTTGATCGAACGTGATGCCGAGCTCGGACACGTATTGACCGAAGTACTTGGAGATCAGATCACGCGGGAACCGGTCGATCCCGGCGGGTACGGGCGTATGCGTCGTGAACACACCGCCGGCTCGTGTGGCTTCCGCTGCCTCGGCGAAGGTGAGTCCACTGATCACCAGTTCGCGGATCCGCTCCAGGGCCAGGAAGCCGGCATGACCCTCGTTGGTGTGGAAAACCTGGGGGGACAACCCGAGCGCGCGGAGGGCGCGCACACCGGCGATGCCGAGCACCATCTCCTGGCGCAGGCGGTGTTCGACGTCGCCACCGTAGAGACGGTCGGTGACGCCGGGTGCGTCCAGCAGATACAGCGAGATCCGGCCGACGTCGGCCCGCCAGATCCCGATGTCCAGCCTGTCGCCGGCGAGATCCAGGCCGACCCGTTTGCCCGTGTACGTCAACGCCATCGCCGTGGGCTCGAGCCGTGGAAATCGTTCCTGCTGCCAGCCGTCGGCATCGAGCATCTGGCGGAAGTAGCCCTCGGCGTACAGCAGGCCCATTCCGACAAGTGGCACACCGAGATCGGATGATGCCTTGAGATGGTCACCTGCGAGGATTCCGAGACCGCCGCTGTATTGCGGTACCGACTCGCTGATGCCGAATTCGGGGGAGAAATACGCCACCAGTTCGAGCGGTGACGGGCCCTCGACCTCGGCGCGGGTCTGGAACCAACGCGGCGACGTCAATGCCGTGTCGAGCCGGACGACGGCGTCACCGACTTCGGTGACGACCGACGGGTCTTCGGCCAACTCGGCCCACTCCTTCGGGGTGATCCTGCCGAGCATCTCGAGCGGTTGATGACCGGAGTCTTCCCACGCCTGCGGATGCAGGCCGGCGAAGAGCTGCTGCAGCCCTCGATCCCAGCACCAGTGCAAATTGTTGGCCAGCCGATTCAGCCCGGAGAGCGAGTCCGGAACGGCTGGGTCAACGCTGAACTGTCGGACGCTTCGCATTCCGAGAGGGTAGTTGTGGGGCCACGACGGTTGAAACCGCCGCTGTGTAAACATTGAGTGTCGTCTTCGCGATCGCGTCCCACGTGTACCGCTCCGTCAGCATTTTCGTCGCGGTCGTCTGCAGCGAAACGGCCAGCTTCGGCTGGGTGAGCACCTCGGCGATGCGGTCTGCCAGTTCGTGGTGGTTGCCCGGTTCGAACAGCAACCCGGCTCCAGTGCCGTCGACGATCTCGGCAAGGCCGCCGGTCCGCGCGACGATGGTCGGGACCCCGGACGCCATCGACTCGAGGGCGACGATGCCGAACGGTTCGTACAACGACGGAATCACGCCGGCACCGGCGCGGTGCAGCATGTCCCTCAGATCTTCGTCGGACACGAAGCCGGCGAGGTGGACGATGTCGCCGAGCCCCTCGACGTCGATCTGTGTCTGCAGTTCGGCAAGATACGAGCCGCGTCCGGCGATCACGCATCGAACACCGGGCACACGTTGGCGCAACGCTCCGATCGCCCGAGCCAACACCTGGAAGCCCTTCTCGTACTGGACCCGTCCCCATGCGATGACGAACGGCTCGCGAGCGACATCAATCGAACCGTTGGCCGGCGCTCGGGCGGCCCACACGGCGAGGTCGACGCCGTTCGGTACCATGTGCACCTTTGTCGACGGCAGTTCGAAGCCGCTGACGACTTCGCGGACCATGAAGTCGGAACAGCAGATCACCTGGCTTGCCTGATAGGTGAGCCACCACTCGACGGCGTTGATGGCCGCTGGCATTCCCGGGGGTACGTGGCCACCGTGGCGGCCGCGTTCGGTGGCATGAATCGTTGCGACGAGGGGTACTGACCACAGCGTGGAGATGGTGTCGCCGGCCCAGGAAACCAACCAGTCATGGGCGTGTACGACGTGCGGTCGCCACGTTCCGAGCTGGGCCACCAGTTGCGTCAACTGGTGGTTGGCCGAGGCCATCCGACCGACCAGGTTGTCGTCCGGAATCCAGGGGAGATCGATGTTCGCACGCAGGATCCGTACACCTTCGACGATCGCGTCGTCAGGCGCTTCGCTCGTGTGCAGGCTGAGAACGACCACGTCATGGCCCTGTCGCTGCATCGCCCTGGCCAGGCCGTCGACGTGCGCGGCAATGCCGCCGACGACGAGTGGCGGGTACTCCCACGAGAGCATCAAGATACGCACGGACGTCGACCGTAGCTGCTCGAGGCGTAGGGTGGGAATCCGATGACGACCACCGACAACGCGATCGGCGGCAGCGCCGCTGCCCCCGAGATCTGGCCCGGCCAGCTCGATGTCCACCTGTTCAACGAGGGTCGTCATCGGCAGTTGTGGAAGCTGCTCGGTGCACACGTCGTCGATTTCTCGTTTCCCGATCGCGGGGTCCGGTTCACGGTCTGGGCACCGAACGCGCGCACGGTCTACGTCGTCGGCGACTGGAACCAGTGGGGTGATGGCACGCAGATGGTGCCGGTTTCCACCAGTGGCATCTGGGTCGCCGTCGTCCCGGACGCGCGGGTCGGGCAGGCGTACAAGTACGCAGTCGTGGATTCGGTCGGCAAGACGGTGCTCAAAGCCGACCCGTTGGCCCAACGAACCGAGTGCCCGCCACTGAACTCGAGCGTGATCGCCGGGCCCTCGAAGCATTCGTGGGCCGACGAGTCGTGGATGCACACACGCAGCAACAAGCCATCAGCCCCGCTGCGCGTCTACGAAGTGCATCTCGGCTCCTGGCGCTGGGGGGTCGAGAACTACGTCGAGCTCGGGTATCAGCTGGCCGATCATGTGGCCGCCCTCGGTTTCACCCACATCGAGCTGCTGCCCGTGGCCGAGCATCCGTTCGGCGGTTCGTGGGGCTATCAGGTCAGCGGGTACTACGCCCCGACCGCTCGGTTCGGCACGCCGGACGAGTTCCGCGAGTTCGTCGACATCCTGCATCGCCGCGGAATCGGCGTGATCCTCGACTGGGTGCCGGCGCACTTCCCGAAGGACGAGTGGGCACTCGCCAGGTTCGATGGCACGGCGCTCTACGAGCATGCCGATCCCCGACAGGGTGAGCACCCTGATTGGGGCACGCTCGTCTTCAATTTCGAGCGCAACGAAGTTCGCAACTTCCTGACGGCGAATGCGTTGTTCTGGTTGCAGGAATTCCACATCGATGGGCTGCGCGTGGACGCCGTTGCATCGATGCTCTACCTCGACTACAGCCGTGAGCCGGGCCAGTGGGTGCCGAACCGTCACGGCGGACGTGAGAATCTGGGCGCGATCGCGCTGTTGCAAGAGGTCAATACGTTGGTCGGCGCGGAGGTCCCCGGTGCCCTGACCATCGCCGAGGAATCGACGTCGTGGCCCAAGGTCACCCACCCGGTGCATGACGGAGGGCTCGGCTTCACCCACAAGTGGAACATGGGCTGGATGCACGACACGCTGGATTACTTCCATCGCGATCCGCTGTACCGCCGCCACCACCATCGTGATCTCTCGTTCGGACTGCTGTATGTGTTCGGCGAGCGGTATGTCCTGCCGCTCAGCCACGACGAGGTCGTGCACGGCAAGGGCAGCCTGCTGAACAAGATGCCGGGCGACGATTGGCAGCGCTTCGCCAACCTGCGTGCGCTGTATGCGTGGATGTTCGCGATGCCGGGTGCGCCGTTGTTGTTCATGGGTGCCGAATTGGCCCCGGCAACCGAATGGAGCGAAACCGCCGGGTTGCCGTGGCATCTGCTCGACCAGCCGGCGAATCATGGTGTGTACGAACTGTTGGCCGAGCTCAACGCTGTCTCGGCGCGCCTCCCTGCGCTGTGGGCGCAGGATTCATCGGCGGGCAGCTTCCAGTGGCTCGACGCGGACGATGCCGAGCATTCCGTTTACGCCTTCGTGCGTCACGGCGTCGACGCGAAGGTGATCTGCATCGCCAACTTCACGCCGCATCCCCGCCAGGGATACCGGGTCGGTGCACCCGGCGCCGGTCAGTGGAACATCGTGCTCGATAGTGATGGCCGCCGTTTCGGTGGCAGCGCCTATCGTGGCGACTCATCTGTTGCATCCGCCGCCACCGACGTCGCCTGGCAGGGGCAGCCGGCCTCGATCGTGATCGACCTTCCGCCGCTCGCCGTCGTCTGGCTGTCGATGCCCAACGCCGGCTGAGGGCGAACGCTGCTGCTGCTGCTGCTGCTGCCGCTGGTGCTCCCTGTGTTGCCGGCGCGGGACACAGATGATCTCGCTGCGCCACGAGCGGGTCCGCCCGATCCTGACGACCGGTGTCACGTTGGGCCTGGCGGTCGGCGTCTTCGCCGTGTTGTTCGGGGTCGGCGCCGTTGGCGCCGGAGCCTCGATCGCGCAGACGTGCGCGATGTCGCTCCTCGTGTTCACCGGTGCATCCCAACTCAGTGCGGTGGCTGTGATCGCCGGCGGCGGCTCGGTCGGCTCGGCCCTCGGCGGGGCCCTCGTGCTCGCCGCCCGCAACGGTGTGTTCGGCTTGACGATGTCGCGACGGCTCACCGGTCGGCTGCCGACTCGGCTGTTGGCTGCACAGTTGACCATCGATGAATCGACCGCGATGGCGACGGCGCAACAGGATCCGGAACTGCAACGCGCGGCGTTCTGGATCACCGGTGTTTCGGTCTATGTGTTCTGGAACCTGGGCACGCTGGTCGGCGCATTGGCCGGGAACGCCATCGACCCGAAGAAGTTCGGGCTCGATGCGGCGATCCCGTCTGCGTTCGTTGCCATCCTCTGGCCGCACCTGCGTACGCCCCTCGGCCGGCGAGCAATGGCGTTGGGTTCGTTGCTGTGCATCGCGACGATCCCGTTCGTGCCGGTCGGTGTCCCGGTGTTGATTGCCTCGTTGGCGATCCTGATCGCCGTTCCGGCACCCGCAGGCGAGGTCGATCACATGGATCTGCCGGCATGACCTGGGGACTGGTCCTCGGCTTGGCCCTCGGCGCGTATGCGTTCAAGGTCCTCGGCCTGGTCGTGGTCGGGGACCGGGCGTTGCCGGCGCGGTTGGAGCGGTGCCTGGCACTGATCCCCGCTGCGCTGATCGCATCGATCGTCGCCAAGGACACGTTCTCGATCGGCCAGCACCTGCAGATCGACGCCCGCGTGGTCGGTGTCGGTGTGGCGATCGTCGCAGCGTGGCGGAAGATGCCCGTCATCGTCGTGATCGTCGCCGCAGCCACTGCCACAGCACTCGTTCGCCTGCTGGCCCACTGACACGGTTCTGGATCTGCTGTTCGACGGCACGATCAGTCGGGCAACATCGGCATCTGCAGGTCGAGGTCTTGACGCAGCAGCACCGCTCGCTTCAACGCGTTCGATCCGAAGCGGACGCGAACGGCGTCGAGGGCGGCATCGAGCATGACGTCGCTGTGATGGTCGAATGGCAGCGCCAACTGGATCGCCTGGTCACCGTCGAGGTTGCCGACCGAGATTCCGACCAACGTCAGACCCTTCTCCTCGATCATCGGCAGCGCAGCGACCAGCAGCGTGCGGGCGACGTCCAGGATGGTGTGCGTGTGTGCGGTCGCTCGCGCCATCGAGTGCGAGCGGGTGGCCCGACTGAAGTCGGCGAAGCGCATCCGCAGCACGACGGTCCGCCCGGCTCGTCCGGCGTCGCGCATCCGCCGGGTGATCCTGTCGACCAGGCCGATGACGATCGCATCGATCTCCTGTGGGGTTCTGACCGTGCGACTGCCGAGCGCACGTTGTGCGCCGATCGAGCGCCGCCGTCGGCCCGTCTGCACGGGGCGCGGATCGCGGTTGTGGGCAAGGGCGTGGATGTGTCGGCCGGATGCACGTCCGAGCATCGATCAACACGGACTCCGGTAGTCGAGCGACCTCACCGACCGTGTGGATACTGCGGTCGTGCAGTTTCGCCGCTGTCACCCGGCCGACGCCCCACAGTCGCTCGACGGTCAACGGGTGCAGGAAGTCCAACTCACCCTCCGGCTCGACGACCAGCATGCCGTCGGGCTTGGCGACGGCACTGGCCACCCTTCGCGAGGAACTTGGTTCTGGCTACCCCGACGGTGATCGGCAGCCCGACGTGATAGGCGACGTTCCGCCGCAGAGTTGTGGCGATCTGTGCGGGTGTACCCGACAGTCGGCGGAGCCCGCTGACGTCGATGAAGGCCTCGTCGAGCGACATCCCTTCGACCACGGGACTGGTGTTGTCGAAGATCTCGAACACTGCGCGACTTGCGGCGGTGTAGGCCGACATCCTCGGCGAAACGACGATCAACCGCGGGCACAACTGGCGAGCCTGGCGAGCATTCATCGCCGCACGGACTCCGAACGCTTTGGCCTCGTAGCTGGCGGCGAGGATCACACCGCCCCCACCCACCGCCACCGGCTTGCCACGCAGCCCGACGTCGTCACGTTGTTCGACCGATGCATAGAACGAATCGAGATCGGCGTGGAGAATGGTCGCCTCGTCGCCCTGTCGAATACGTGACACGAACACATGTTCGCACCTGGGTGCGCGAAAGGAAAGCGCCGGGTATCAGCCGGTGGCGGGATGCTGCTCGACGAGTTGTTTCAGACCACGCAGGTTGCGCCGCCAGATGATCTTCATCACGCCCTTGCCGCCGATGTTCTCGCCGAGCACACCACCGAGCCACCAGGGAAAATGCAGCTCCTCGGTCCATCCGAAGCGTGTCCGCCGGTCCATGTCGATCGGTGTCAGCACGAACGTTCCCGTACCCGTGACCATTCCGGTGTGGCGCACGCCCATCCTGTGATTGGGCTCCCATTCCGTGATTTCCATCTGGTCGACGAGCTTGATCGGGCCGACCTTGGTGTCGCACAGGAACTTCGTGCCGACGCCACGGGTCTGCTCGGTCTGGAAGCGGATCGCGACGGCGTCATGCATCCAATCGATGTGCCGTTCGACCGGCTCGACGATGGACCAGACGCGCTCGATGGGGGCGTCGATCTCGATGCTCACCGCGATACGGCTCATCCGCTGAAGGCGCTTCCGGTGCTCAGTGCTTGACGGCGACGCGCCGCAGCTTTTCGGCTGCGTGCTCCGGCGGCACGATGTTGATCAGCACACCGGTGCCACGCTCGAAACCGGCTGTTGTGACGAGCTTCGGCCACAGGTGGACGTGCCAGTGGAACTCACCGTCGTGCTGGTGCGGGGCCGTGTGGAAGACAAGCTGGTAGGCAACATCACCGAAGGTTTCCTGCAGGGTGAGGATGGCGTCGCGGATTGCCCGGCCGACGGCGCTGAGCGACTCGTCGCTCGCATCCTGCAGGTGCAGATCGTGTTCACGCGGGATGATCAACAGTTCGAACGCACTGCCCGCCCAGAACGGCGACAGGCAGAGCACTTCCTCGTCGGCGAACACGACCCGCTTGCCGTCGGTGAGTTCGGCTTCGACGGTGGCGCACAGGATGCATGCACTCTCGAAGCGGGCGAAGGAACGCTCCTCCTCGAGGATCTCACCGGGAACGAACGGCAGCCCGAGCAATTGTCCATGAGGGTGAGCCAACGATGCGCCGGCCTCACGGCCGTGGTTCATCATCGCTTGCGTATACCGGATGTTCGGGGTCTTGGCGTGATCGACGAGCCGACGCTTCAACGCCTGCATGATCTCGGCGATCTTGGGGTCGTCGGCCTGCTCGATACCGCCATTGTGGTCGGGGGTGTAGACGAAGACCTCGTGGATACCGCTCGCTTCGGCCATGACATGGACAGGACCGAGGTGGTGAACCGCGAACGGCTCGTCACCGTCGAAGGCCGGGAACAGGTTCGGGATCACCCGCAGCCGCCAGGTGCCGCCTTCGTCGATCTGCTCCAGCGCGGGAAGGGTCTTCTCTTCGTTGCCCGGGCAGAAAGGACAGGGGCGGGACGGATCGGCTTCGACCTCGGTTGCTCGCGGGGCGAAATCGGTGGGCCGCTCGGCTCGTTCGGCCACGATTGTGACCCAACGCCCGGTGAGGGGATTCAAACGCATCTGTGACACTGTCAGC
>JAYTRT010000507.1:0-4377 GCA_043746045.1 Actinomycetota bacterium
GGCGGCCGTCGAGTCGGTCTGCGGTCAGGCGACCAACCTCTTGTACACATGGGAGGAGAGCATGCTCGAGGGTCACGACCGAAACGACTCGATGTATTCGAACTTTGTCCTGCAGTGCGAGATCGTCGTCATCGATGTCGGATCGTTCGAGTCGTCGTACTCGGCCCTCGGCGGAGTCGCCGACGAGCATCTCGTCGACTTCCGCAGCGAAACGATGATCCTCGCCGACATCGTCGAACGCGTGCTGGCGCTGCGCACGTCGGCCAACTCGTACATGGGCGCCGCCACCGACGCAGAGGTTGCGGAATTGGCTCCCTACCGGGCTGTTCTGACCAACGACAAGCTGACGATCTTCGAGGACCACCCGGCCAACGCCTTCCGCTATTACACCGAGAACAAGCACGTCATCGAGTCACCGGATGAACTGGCCAGCGCTTCGCTGTGGTTCTTCGAAGGCTCGAGCGACACCCAGGCCGCTGGGTCGGTCGACGGTCATTCCGTGACGGCAACGGTGACGGGATGGCGTGTCCTGGGCTACGCATTCGACGCGAACGGCGTGATCATCGACGAGTTCGAAACCCAGGGCGGCGGCTCGTCGGCTCCAAAATCAGCCTTCGTGGGGCGGTGACGCGATGAGCACCGGGAAGGAAACCGTCACGTACGAGGCCATCGCGCCGTTGATTGCAGCCTCGACCGATGACGCATCGGGGGTCGAGGTCACGTTCCGTTGTCCCGTCACCGGGATGGAGGTTCGCAGCAACGGCTACTGGCCCGAGGACGGGCTGGCCGGTCGAACAGCCGGGCAGGTCAAGCGCGGCCTGCTGTCCAGTGTTCGCAACACCCTCGCCAGAACGGTCCGTGACGCGGTCACGTCGAATTCGGCGATCGCATCGATCGGAACGGATGCGACCTCGCAGATCATCTACAACGCAGGAAACGATCAGGTCAACCGCACACACCACAGCGACAACGATCGCCATGCCGCCCAGCGCTCGGCATTCACGACGATTGCCGACCGGTTCGTCTGGGACGACAACACCAGCCGATTCGTGTCCTCGAACTCACCGACCGTGCACGTGTCGGAGTTCGACGCACTGGTCGGAGCGAATCCGATCGCCAACCAGTTCGACGCCGATCTGGCGGCCCGTTTGATCGGCGCGATCATCGCCAGTGACGGGACGGTTTCCGACGACGAGCGATCGAGCTTCGCCAGCCTGTTCCCCTCTCGTTCGCTCGATCAGCTGGTGGCCGGGCGTGTTCCCGGGCGCGTCGACTTCGAGGAGACGACGCCGGGCGCTGGTCGCGAGACGATGTTGCTGTTGGCGTGGGCCGTTGCACTCACCGACGAACGTCTGAGTGCCGAAGAGCTCGCGATCCTGACGGCCGCCGCCGACGGTCTTGGTATCGATGCGGCTCGCGCGGATGTCTTGAGCATGGTTGCACGTGGTCACGTGATCGATCAGGCGATCGTCGCTTCGGTGGCCGGGGGCGCCGACCTGGACACGGTTCGGTCACGCTGCGAAGACCTCGGCGAACAGATCGGCCTCGGCCGCGACGAAGCGGCCCGAGCGTTCATCCGATGGAGCAAACGCTCCGGCTGACAGGTGTGGCGGGAACCACCGGCGGCACGGCGATGGTGGCGGCTCGCGCCGCTGCCATCGTGGCCGTCTGCTGCCAGGCATGTTTCAGCCACCTGCGGCAGTGGTCTCGTTCGCGGCTGCTGACGTCGTGGTCGGTCGAGGCGTCTCAGCGACGGTCGTGGTCGTCGATGTGGGCGGCTTCGGCGGCTTGCTCGTCGTGGTGGCCGCGGCCGATGTCGTCGGCGCTGCACTGGTGGCCGTGCTCGTCGTTGTTTCGGGGATCGTGGTTGTCGGGGCGATCGTCGTCGTTGTGGCGTTCGGATCAACGGTCACGGCATTGAACGACGGGAGCGATTCGTTCTTCGTGTAGGCCTCGGGCTGCCGGCCGTCCTGCGCCCAGACGTAGACCTTGTCGCCCTTGTGCATCAGGGTCGGGAAGAACTGGGCGATCGTCTGGTTCATCCGCACGCAACCGTGCGATACCGGCTCCTTCGGCACGTTGGCCGAGCCGTGCATCGCGATGCCGAAGTTGAAGTACACAGGGTTGAACATGCCGCCGAGTGGTCCGATGTGATCGCCGGCCAGCATGTGGTCGACCTTGAAGATTCCACCCGGTGTCTTGGTGTCGGCACAGACGTATTTGCTGATGCTGGTCGCCAGTGGGGCGCCCTGGTTGTCGGTGTTGAAGTTGGCGTACTCGCAGAAGTGATCGGGCGTTCCGTCGGGCTTCTGCATGCCGGTGGAGATGTGGGTGATCAGCTTCGGCTTGTCGTCGGCGAACACGATCAGTACCTGCTGCGGAATGTAGATCTCGACGTGCGTCGTGCCGACCCCGGTCGGGCGCAGCGCGTCGAAGCGCAGGTTGTCCTGCATCGTCTGCCACATCGCGTCCGTGACCTTGCCGGTGACGTTGGCGCGCGGGGTCTGCAGGACCAACTTCTCGAATGCCCAGACGGACTGTTGGGTTCCCGAACCGAACTTGCCGTCGATCGGGCCCGGTGCGAAGCCGAGATCGGTGAGGCGCTGCTGGACCATCGTGACATCGGGGCCGGATGCCCCGACACCGATGGTCTGCGCCACATGCGTGTGCGGGATGGCCGGGTCCGTCTGGACGACCACTTCCGGAATTGTCGTCGATGACGGATCGAACGCTGTGGTGGAGGTCGCCGAGTCGACACTTGGTGCCAGTGGTGCACTGCCCGCCGAGCTGTTCGAGTTTCCTCCACCGCTGAACGCCGCGATCAGGACGATCACGAGCACGATCGCCGCTGCGCAGGCCGATGCCCATCGCCGTCGCTGCGCCCGATTCATCGGATGTGGGAGTCCCGGCACAATCGAGAACCGTACTGTGGCCACCTCGTGAAGTTCCGGCAGCCCTCGGCGCCATTGGTCACCGCAGCGGCTCGGTTCGCCCGAGCAGATCCTCTTTCCATGTGCGGAAGCGGGTGTGCCGTGCACCGCTCGGGCCGATGCCCTCACCGGAGCCATCTGGATACAGCCGGAACACCATCTGGCGGCGCAGGTCGTCGGCATCGGCTGCCCAGTACCGCGCGTGGTCTCCGGTGGCCGGGCCTGCGCGCCACAACAGCCACGTTGCGATCCGGCGTTTGTAGGTGGCGACGGGGAAGCCGCCGAGATCGTCGCCGGGATGCAACAGAGCGAGGTCGTCATCGGGATGCAGCAGTTCGAGGTCGTCGCCGAGGTGCAGCAGTTCGTCGGGCGCTTCGATCCACGCCGTTGCGACGATGTTCCGGTCACGGGTGGGCGTTGCGGGGAGATCGGCCGTCGTGATCGGTGTCTCGTCGGACGGGCGTCGGTCGTATCGGAGTGCAGGCGCGACGGCCTGTGTCGAGTCGCTCGTCTCGTTCGTCTCGTTCATGTCGTTCGTCTCGTTCACGTCGTTCGTCTCGTTCAGGTCGGTGAACCGGAACGACGGCGTTCGAAATCGGCCTCGAAGCCGTCCAGGATCCGCCGCAGATTCCGTTCGAAGCGCCGCGGATCGGATGCGTGGGCGTTGGTGCGCGCCCACGCCGCATCGGTGCCGTACGTGTCGAACAGCTGAGTCAATTGCACGTAGTCGCCGGTGGCGATGAGCTCGTTGATGTATCGCATCATCTCCTCCGACGTCTCGCCCCTGTTCTCGTCGTGGAAGTTGGTGCGCTCGTGGAGGCAGTAGCCGAACACGTACTCGTCCACGACGCTCATCACGTCCAGCTTGTCCTCGAGGCTGACATCGAGCTTCGCCACTGCCTGGAGGGATTGATCGAAGTGGCGGACACTGTTCGGCCCGAGATTCGGATCGTCGGCAATGTCCAGGATCCACGGATGATGGTGCAGCATCGTCCGCGAGCGCTGGGCGATCACCGTCATTGCCGCTCTCCACTCGGTGGGCATCTCGTCGGCCGGCACCACCAATTCGGCCATCAGCGTGTCGGTGACCAGGGTCAACAGCTCGTCCTTGGTGCGCACGTAGTGATACAGCGTCATCGTTCCCGCTCCGAGCTCGACAGCGATCCGGCGCATCGAAACGGCATCGAAACCTTCAGCGTCCGCGATTCGGATCGCGGTCGCGGCGATCTCCTCACGGGTGAACCGCGGTCGACGCGCGCTCGGCTCGGAGCGCGTCCAGACGTCGAGCGCGTCGAGGTGTGCTGCCAGTCTGTCCAGCGTCTCGATGTGCTTGGCAGCGTGACGGGCGACCTTGGCCGCACTCTTGTCGACCGTGGAGTTGATCTTCTCGTTGATCTTCTCGTTCAGCTTGTCGTTGAACTTCTCGTTGATCCGGTCGTGGATCTTC
>JAYTRT010000508.1:0-4370 GCA_043746045.1 Actinomycetota bacterium
GTCAGTACCGCGTCGTGCGCGCCTCGCAGGAACTCGAGTTGTCCGACCGGCTCAAGCCGTCGGTCGGCCCACTCAGCGTCGAAGTCGTCGAGGCACTGCGCTCGCTACGGGTCCGGTGCGAGCCGAACGAGTGGGGTATCGAGTTCGATTGCACGTTCACCGGATTCCACGAGCCGCTGGAGGAGCCGCGCCACTACGTGCGCGAACAGGGCCGGATCATCTTCGACACGACGCGCCTCGCCCAGACCGGGAACTGGGCAGGAACGTTGACGGTCGACGGAAAGAGTTTCGACGTCAACAACGACGAGTGGTACGGCACGCGTGATCGTTCGTGGGGCGTGCGCCCGGTCGGCGATCCCGAGCCGCAGGGCATTCGCGCCAAACAGCACTTCAGCTGGTTCTGGCTGTACTGCCCGATCCAGTTCGAGGATCACACGCTGGTGATCATCATGCAGGAACATCGAGACGGCAGTCGCGTGATGGAAGAAGCCGTGCGCATCTGGCCGATCGGGAGCGGCAAGCCGAACGAGTTCTTCGGGCGGCCCCGTCACGAGATGCAGTTCGCCGAGGGCAGTCGCTTCAGCACGGGCGCTCATCTGTTGATGAACACCCTTGTGGATCGCGATGACGACAGCGCCGGCGAACTGATCGACATCACCGTCGAGCCGTTGATCGGTGTTCACATCGGCATCGGTACCGGCTACGGATACGACGCAGATTGGAAGCACGGCATGTGGCAGGGCGACGCGCCGGTCACACAGCACTTCGAACTCGACACCAACACTCCGGAAGGCAGAGCCCGCCTGTTCGGCATCGTCGACAACGGCGCAAAGTTCACGTACACCGACAGCCGCGGATCACACGTCGGCTACGGCCTGTACGAGAACCTGATCGTCGGGCCGCATGATCAGTACGGCTTCACCGACATGATGGACGGCTTCGTCAGCGGAGCCGAAACTCGGTCGAACGGCTGATGGCGCGCACGTTCAATCTGGCCGACCTGTTCGAAGAAGTCGCTGCCGCTGCGCCGGACCGTACGGCTGTCGTCGCCGGCGCGGACCGGCGCACCTACGGTGAGCTCGACGAGCGGTGCAACCGCCTCGCCAACCACCTGCTGTCGATCGGCGTGGGGCGTCGCGATCACGTCGCGATCCACGCGATGAACTGCATCGAATGGGTCGAAGCGTTCTGGGCCTGCTTCAAGATCGGCGCCGTGCCGATCAACGTCAACTACCGCTACATGGAGGGCGAACTGCAGTACCTGTACGACAACGCCGACTGCGTGGCGGTGCTCGTCGAGCCGGCGCTTCGCCCCCGATTGGACTCGGTCCTCGGTGACCTGCCGCTCGTTCGTTCCGTGATCGAGATCGGCCCGGAGTACGAGGCAGCTCTGGCCGCCGCTTCGCCGGTACTCGGGCCGCAGGAGCGTTCCGGCGACGACTTGTACATGCTCTACACCGGGGGCACGACGGGCATGCCCAAGGGTGTCATGTGGCGTCACGAGGACGCCTTCTTCGCGATCATGAACGCCGCCCGCGGACGTGGATTGGAGAGACCCGAGGATCTCGGTGTCGAAATCGCCACCGCTGTCGCCGGCGGCGCCGTCCAGCTGACGATGATGGCGCTGGGACCGATCATGCACGGCGGCGCGCAGTGGGCGATGGGCAACGGGATGTTCGTCGGCGCCAAGATCGTGCTGTATTCCGAGCGCGGCTTCGACGCCGACAGGATCCTCCGGATCGTTGGGGAAGAGGGTGTCAACAGCATCGCCACGATCGGTGATGCCATGGCCCGCCCGATCGCCGAAGCAATCGCAGCGGCGCCATCGGGCACGTACGACCTCTCGACGTTGTTCGCGATCGGCAACGGGGGCGCTCCGCTGTCGTCGGCCGTTCGCGAACAACTGAAGGCTGCTGCGCCACATCTGGTGATCAACGACGCGTTCGGCGCGTCGGAGGCCGGAGCGACGGGCGGCAAGGTCGACGGTGGAGAAGGTTTCAGCGCTCCCCGGTTCATGATGAACGCGGACACCACGGTGCTCGACGACGACGGCGTGCAGTGCGCCGTCGGGGTGACCGGCAAGCTGGCCCGCACCGGATACATCCCGCTCGGTTACTACAAGGACAAGGCCAAAACAGCAGCCACCTTCCCGACGTTTGCGGGCAAGCGTTGGGTGATCCCGGGCGACTTCGCGAGGATCGAGGACGACGGAACGATCAGCCTGCTCGGCCGCGGCTCGGTGTGCATCAACTCCGGTGGCGAGAAGATCTACCCGGAAGAGGTCGAGGCCGCGTTGAAGAAGAATCCGTCGGTGTTCGACGCCGTTGTCGTCGGTACGCCGAACGAACGCTGGGGCGAACAGGTCACGGCCATCGTTCAGGTCCGACCCGGCCACTCGTTGTCGACGGCCGACGTGCAGGCGCACAGTCGCACGGTTCTGTCCGACTACAAGACGCCGCGAACGGTGCTGTTCGTCGACACGGTGCAGCGCACGCCCGTCGGCAAGGCGGACTACAAGTGGGCCAAGGAGACGGCGCTGGCGCTGATCGGGGTTTGAACGACGTGGCCGATGCGGCGCGCCTCAGCCGACTTCGGGAATGACCGCTTCGGCGACCAACCTGATCGACGACCACGCCTCGTCGATCGGGAGTCCACCGCACAGCGGATGCATCGTCAGGGCATCGAACGGACCCATCGTCTTGCACCGTTCCACGCATTGTTCGGGTGTCAGCACCTGATAGGTGCCTTCGGCGCGCAGCTCCTCCACCGTGGTCGCCTCGCTGTGCACGGCTGAATGGATGTCTGGTGTCTGCCAACCTGCGTACACACGCGCTTCGTGCAAGAAGTGGTGGCCGAGGTCGGCCCAGGCCTTGTCCGGATCCTCGGCGACGTGGACCATCGCCGTGCTGCGCGAGGGTGCCATGAAAAAGCCGGTCTTGCCGTTGGCCGCGCACTGCTCGTTGTAGTAGTCGCCGAGGCCCGGCACATGTGCGGCGGCGAAGAACGGGAGGCCGAAGCGGGCGGCCCGGCGCGCCGCGATCTTGCTCGTGCCACCGAGCATCAGCATCGGATGGGGATCGCTGGCCGGCGACGGGGTGACCCGCACGGTGGTTCCGCGGAACTCGAACGGCTCGCCGGTCCACGCGTTCAGCATCGCGGTGATCGACTCGTCCATCTGCGCTCCACGAGTCGCCCAGTCCTTGCCGTGTGCGGCGTACTCCTCGGGTCGGTATCCGATGCCGGCGATGGTCACCAGGCGGCCGCCGCTGGCGAGGTCCAGTGCGGCGATGTCCTCGGCGATCCGCAGCGGATCGTGCAGCGGCACGAGCAGGGCCGAGATCGTGATCTGGAGGTTCTTCGACGCACCGAAGATCAGCCCGGCGAGGATCAGCGGGGACGAACTCCAACCGTTGAACGCACCATGGTGTTCTTCCAGGCTGATACCGCTGAAGCCGTTCGCGTCGGCATACCGACACATCTCCAGCATCTCCTGATGGCGATGGCCGTTCTCCTTCCGATCGAGTTCGGGCATCACCATGTTGAATCGAAGGATTGAACGCATCGTGCTTGTCTAGTCGGTCAGGTGTGACGAATCACCGCCGAGCTGTTCACTCACCGGTTCGATCCTGGGCTGCGCGCGACCGTGTGCGAACATCGACGCGTGACTCAAGATCTCAAGCTCGGCTGGCATATCGGTTACTGGGGACGGGGAAAGCCGGTCGGCGTTCCCGAGACGCTGGCCGAAATCGAACGACTCGGCTTCGACAGTGCCTGGACCGCCGAGTCGTGGGGCTCGGATGCCATCTCTCCACTCGCCTGGTGGGGTTCGCAGA
Source organism: Actinomycetota bacterium (assembly GCA_043746045.1). Lineage (GTDB taxonomy): Bacteria > Actinomycetota > Acidimicrobiia > Acidimicrobiales > Ilumatobacteraceae > WLMZ01. Next base: position 3,834 of record JAYTRT010000508.1, read on the forward strand.
CGACCAAACTGCGCCTCGGAACGAACCTGATCCAGCTGTCGGGGCGCACGCCGACAGCGACGGCGATGGCCGCCGTGACGATGGACCATCTCTCCAATGGTCGGTTCTGTCTCGGCCTCGGGGTCAGTGGCCCACAGGTCGTCGAGGGATGGTACGGCCAGCGCTTCACGAAGCCGTTGGCGCGCACTCGTGAATACATCAGCATCATTCGCAAGGTGTTGGCTCGTGAGGAGCGTCTGACCAATGACGGTCCGGAGTATCCGATCCCGGCCCGCGACGGTCTCGGCCTCGGTAAGGCGCTGAACATCATGACGCATCCGCTTCGCGCCGATCTGCCGATCTTCCTCGGTGCCGAAGGCCCGAAGAACGTCGCACTCGCGGCGGAGATCGCTGACGGCTGGTTCCCGATCTTCTACGCGCCGAAGCACGAGGAGCTCTACGGACCATCCTTGCGCGAAGGTTTCGCTCGGCCGACCGCACGTCACACGGCCGACGATTTCGAGATCCTCGCGACCGTCACCGTCGCCATCGACGACG
>JAYTRT010000509.1:0-4349 GCA_043746045.1 Actinomycetota bacterium
TGCCGATGTCTGGGGCACTGTCATCCTGATCGTTCCTTCGGTCGGGAACCGAGAGCAGTGCTCTCGGTTGGTGATGGACCCATCATGTGCTCTCGGATCGCTGAAGTCAAGAGCACTGCTCTCATTTGTTGCCGATGATCTCGCAAATGGTGCATCATGGGTCGATGACGGACAGCACCAAATCGAGCGTCCCCCGCACGGCACGAGAGCGCGCCCGGTTGGAGGTCACCAGCGAGATCAAGGCGGTGGCTCGCCGGCACCTTGCTGAACACGGTCCCGCTGCGCTGTCGTTGCGCGCCGTTGCGCGCGAGGTGGGCATGGTCTCGTCGGCGGTGTACCGCTATTTCCCAAGCCGCGACGAGTTGCTCACAGCGTTGATCCTCGATGCGTATTCGGCGGTCGGCGAGCGAGCGACGAACGCCGGCCTCGAGTCGCGAGATCGCGACCTGATGGGTCGATGGCTGTTGATTGCTCGAGCCGTTCGAGCATGGGCGCTCGAGAGTCCCCATGAGTACGGACTGATCTTCGGAACGCCCGTTCCCGGGTACGTCGCCCCCCGGGACACGGTCGATCCAGCCGCGGTCGTTCCGGTCCTGCTTCTCGGCCTGCTCGTCGAAGCGGCTGCACAGGGTCGCCCGGTTGCGTGGATCGATCGGCCGATTCCGAGAGCCGTCAGAGCCGATCTGCGAACCTTGCGGACCACTGCAGCCGTGCCGTTGAACGACGAAACGTTGAGTCAAGGCGTGATGGCGTGGGCGCAGCTGATCGGGATGATCAGTTTCGAATTGTTCGGACACCTCGCCAACGTCATCTTCGACTACGACGCTCATTTCGACCATCAGATGCGCAATGTCGGGCTCGACCTCGGTTTCGGCCGAGCGTTGGTCGATCGACGATGATCGACGATGATCGACGATGATCCAGCTGGCATGAAATCGAAGATCCCGAAGTTCACGCGTGCCGAGTTGCTGTCATTCGATGGTGCGATCGTCGATGACCTGATCGATCAGCGCACGAGGTTGCTCTTCGTCGGAATCAATCCGGGCTTGTGGACGGCGGCCGTCAACGCGCACTTCGCGCGAGGTGGAAATCGGTTCTGGCCGGCACTGTACGAGGCGGGCATGTTGCCGACCTCGGTCGACGCGCGGGCGGGTATGTCCGACGCAGATGCAGAGATGGTGCTCGGTGCCGGGATCGGCATCACGAACGTCGTTCCTCGTGCTTCCGCTCGCGCCGACGAGTTGAGTCGGCAGGAGCTGATCGATGGTGGCCGTCGGTTGACGAAACTGGTTGCCGAGAACCGATTCGAGGTGATCGCGATTCTGGGGTTGACTGCGTTCCGTCAGGCGTTCGACCGCCGCACCGCCCTGGCCGGTCGTCAGGAGGAGCGCCTGGCGGACACAGAACTGTGGGTGCTCCCGAACCCGAGTGGTCTGAATGCGCACGAGACCGTCTCGTCGTTGGCTCGGGCGTATCGAGAAGCAGCGGTCGCTGCCGGTCTGACCGTCGCCCTGCCGAGGTCACGGCCCAAACATTGATCTTCGATTTGTCATTGAACCGTAACATCCGGCCCGTCACCCCGTGTGGAGTCGCTGCTTATGGACGGCGTGGGCACATCGCCCCGATGACAAGGAGACAGTCATGAAGATCGCACCTCGTTCCCTCGGTAAGGCAGCACTGGCCGCAGGATCGGCCGTCCTCCTGCTCGGAGCCTTTGGCGACACCACTTCGGCAGCAGCCAGCAGGCCGAACGACGTCCTGCCGTGCGATGCGCTCGGCAATGCACTCCCGCCCGTCGGCGAGATCTGCTCGACGGTCAGCAACATCGTCCCGAGCGTCCCCGTTGCGCTACCGACGGGTGGCCTGCCAACCAGCGGACTTCCGACCGGTGGGCTCCCGACGCCGGCGCTGCCATCTCTGCCGAACCTCTCGTCGTTGCCGCTGCCGGCGTTGCCCGGTCTCGGGGGTACCGGTCCCGCCGCTGCGGGCTCGGCGCCCGCCGCTCCTGCTGGCGCAGGTCTGCCGGCGCTTCCGTTGCCCGGTCTCCCGAGCGGTGGAGCTCCCGGACTGTCGTCGATCCCCGCACTTCCGTCGCTCGCAGTGATCGAGACTGTCGTCCCGACCATCACCGGTGCCGCTCAGCCGGTGGTCACCGGCATCCAGTCGGCGTTGCCGGCCGGCGCGCTGCCCGACCTGCCGCTCGGCACGCTGACCAGCACGTTGGCCCCGGCCATCGCGCCGGTGTTCGGCGTCGTCAACACTGTCCGAAACACACTCGATGCAGCGGTGCCGCAGCTCAAGCCGGTCGTCGATCCGATCGTCAACACCGTCATCGCGCTCCCCGGCCAGGTCAGCGGTCTGCTCGGACAGTTGTTGGTCAAGCCGGCAGCCCCGGTCGTCGCTCCAGTCGTCACGGTTCCGGCTGTCCTCACGCCGGCAATCGCCGCACCGACGGTCGACCCGGCCGCCGGCGCATCGGGTACGCAGGAATTGCACCTCGACAAAGCAGCTCCGGCTCCCGCCGGACGTACTCCTGCTGCAGCCGCTGCGGCCTCGGCGACCACCGCGCACAAGTCGCCCGGCGGTGACTCGCTGCCGATCACAGGCATCGGATTTGCCGGCATCGGCCTCGCCGGTGCGATCGCGCTCAGCTGGGGTGCATTGGCCCGCAGCGTCGCCGATCGGCGTCGGCTCGTCGGATCCTGATCCCTCGGCTGATCCGTCGGAGCTGATCTTCAAGTACCGAAACCCTCGGGACTGATCCCGGTACCGAGCGCGCTGGATCCGAGCGCTCGCCATCATTCAAAAGTCTGTGCACAGTCACGGCGGACTGTGCACACGGGGGCCGACCTGGCGGGGTCGGCCCCCAGCCTATTTTCGGTTGAAACCCCAGCTCCGGGGATATATGTCATCCGTCAAGATTGCAACAAGGTCAGTGCCGTGCGCACTGGCCCAGCAGGGTCGGCGATGTACGATCTCTCCACGTCGAGCTCGCCGTCAACCGGCCGACGTCCTCTACAATTTCCCGCGGGGGTCCGATGCCGACGAAAGCAGCGCTCAAGGATTCGTTCCTGGCGGAAAAGAGCGACGACGAACTCGTCGATCTGGCGCGCCGCACCGGTAACGACGACGGCGCTTTCGAGGAGCTCTACCGCAGGCACGAAAACGCGGCACGCAACGTCGCCCGACACATCGTCCGCTCCCGGCACGATGCCGACGACGTCGTCAACGAGGCCTTCGCGGGTGTCATCTCGGCGATCAACCATGGCGCAGGACCTCGCTCGAACTTCAGGCAGTACCTGATGGCCTGCGTTCGTAACAGCTGCAAGTCACGCCGCTGGTGTGGTCGTTCGATCAGTACCGATCCGTCCCTCCTCGAGCGCAGCGGAGCGATCTTCGAAGATCCCGAGCGCCTCTCCGAGGCAGGCCTCGTCGCCAACGCCTTCTCCTCACTCTCACCCGACTGGCAGCAGACGCTCTGGCTGACAGCCGTCGAGGAACGCCCGACGTCCGAAGTCGCCGAGCAACTCGGTCGCCGACCCGCCGCCGTGGCTGCCCTCGCCCACCGTGCACGGGAAGCGTTCGCCGAGGCGTATCTCGCCCAGCATCAGGCACGGTCCACCGACCCGACGTGTGCACGAATCAGCCCGAAGCTCGCTCACTACGTTCGTGGCCGTTCCGGTGATGTCGACAGTGTGCTGGTCGAACGGCACCTCGTCGATTGCGTCGCCTGTAGCTGTGCTGTCGATGAACTCAGGGATCTCAACGCCTCGCTGCGCACCCTCACCGGACCCGCACCACTTGTCGGCATGGGCGTCGCGGCAGCGGGAGCGGCGACGATGATCGGGTTCCTGCCGTTGGCCGGAGCCAGTGGGTGGTCCGTCGGAGCAGTATCCGGTGCTGCAGTCGCCAAGATCGCTGTGCTCGGTGCCTTGCTGATCCCAGCTGCGATCGTTGCCGCAAAGACCTCCCCGACTCCTGCCAGCCGCGAGAAGATCTCCACCGCCGCGCCGTCCACCGGCGCTCGCAGCCCCGTCACAGGCAAGGTCCTCACGGCTGTCGCTGCGCCGGCGCCCACGACCGTGGCACTCCCGGTCGACCCGTTGCTGGCCGACATGCTCAGCGTCGCGAGTACAGCAGCCGGATCTGGAACGGCCCAGTCGACGGCGATCCCGAGCAGCATCGCCGTGCCGCTTTCGTCCGTGGTTGTTCCCCTCAACACGAGTGCGCTGCCCCTCCCGATACCGACCGCTCCGGCGGCGTTGCCGGCGCTTCCACCGGTGACTGTTCCTGCGCTCGTGCCCCGGGTCGGCGGCGCAGGTATTCCAGGATCCGGCGGAGGAGTCGGC
>JAYTRT010000510.1:0-4345 GCA_043746045.1 Actinomycetota bacterium
GTGGTCGCCATCCGCCGAGCCTCGCTGATGCCGCCGCACGTCGAAGCATCGGGTTGCAGCACCGTTGCCTGCTTGCGGGTCAGGACCTCGAGCGCGTCGAGGTTGCCGTAGAGGTGCTCGCCGTACGCGATCGCCACCGGTGAGCGGTCCGCCAGTTGCTCGATGCCCGCCCGCTCGTTCTGCGGCAACGGTTCCTCGAACCACATCACGCCGAGGTCGTGCAGCGTGGCCGCGACTTCGAGCGCCGTTGGCAGTGTGAAGATCTCGCTCCCGTCGACCATCAATTCGATCGATGGGTGCAGCATCGCGCGCAGCTCAGCGAGGGTGATCAGGTCTGGCCGCCACTGCGGACCGACGCGCACTTTGACCATTGTCACGCCGCGGTCCAACAGGGGCTGCAACATCTCGAGGTGCCACGCGGCGGGCCCCTCCTCGAGGAAGACGCTCGACGCGTACACCGGAATTCGCTCGTGCGACTGGCCGAGCAATGAACTGACCGACCGCCCGGCCTCTTGCCCGACGAGATCCCACAAGGCGATCTCGACGGCGCTACGGGCCTGCGGAGCAACGCCGTGGTCGCCGAGGCGACGACGGGTGAACAGGCGCATCCGGTCGGCCAGACGGTCGACAGATTCAATCTCCTGGCCGATCAGCAATGGCGCCAGAGCATCGTCGATGACCGTGGCCAGCACGCCGGCGAACGAGCAGCCGTAGCTGTCGCAGGCCTCGCCGTAACCGATCAGCCCGGTGTCGGTCTCGATCCGGACGAAGCAATACGAGAGCGGATCCCGTTCGAACGCGAAGGTTGCGGTGAGCGGCGTGACGGACGTGATCAACATCATCGGCTCGCGACCGCATGTGCGGAGCGTGGCGAAGCAGCCCGGCCGTCGATGACAGGCCATCGTTGCGGAATTGTCAATCCGGCACGGGTCATCACTGCCGTCTGATGTCTCGCTGCGGCTTCTCGCAGCTCGTCGCCATCGACGGTGAGGCACACTCCATCGCGGACCACCAATCGGCCATCGACGAAGACATCGCGAACCGTTCGTCCCTGTGCTGCCCAGATCAACTGTTGCACGGGGTTGCCGCGAGGTCGCCACTGCGCGGCCGTGCCGTCATGGACGACGATGTCGGCGGCCTTACCGACAGTCAGCGAGCCGATCCGGTCGATCATCCCCGCTGCGGCTGCGCCACCGATCGTGGCCATTTCCAGCCCGTCGTACGCACTGCACCATGTCGGGTCGATCGCAGCATCCTTGGCAATGCCGACAGCGAGACGCGCCGCATCGAGGATGTCGACACCATCGTTGGCATTCGGCGCGTCGCAGCCGAGCCCGATCGCCACCCCGGCCCGGTGCATCGCCATGTGGTTGCTCATCCTGGACATGCCCTGACCATGGTGCGCATAGGCCCACGGGCAGAAGGCGATCCCTGTCCGGGTGGCGCGGACGAGCGCCACCTCCTCGGCATCGAGCCACACCGCGTGGGCCAACAACAGGTGCGGTCCCAAGATGTTCAGCCGGTCGAAGTGCACCAGCGGTCGCACACCGGTCCGAGCGAGATACGCCTCGGGGTCGTTGCTCGTCGGTGAGATGTGCATGGTCATCTGCGCGCCACGAGTGCGAGCCAGATCGGCCGCCCCGACGAGCAACTCGTCCGAAGCGAGATCGTGACCAACCAGCGTGACCCAACCGACGACACGGCTCCACCCGTCACCGGTGGACGCCGGCAACAGGTCGAGCGTCATCGTCTGTCGGGCAAGGGTCTCGGCGGTCGGCGCGGCAAACGGACCGTGTTCGATGTCCCAGCCCCAGACGCCGAGGCCGGCACGGATGCCGACGCGCGACGCCGCTTCGGCAGTGGATCGAAGGTGTCCGATCGTGCCCGCCTCGATGACGGTGGTGACGCCGTTCAGCAGACTGTCGACGAATGTCAGGGTGGCCGCCAAGCCGTCGTCCTCGGAGGTGTGCGCATCGTTCAGCGGCACGGCCCACGAGAAGATCGACTCCCCGGGAGCGAGGTCATCTGGTGTGCAGCTACGAGCCAGTGGATCGCCGGTCGTGTGCTGGTGCGTGTTCACGAATCCAGGCGTGACGACGCAGCCCCCGGCGTCGAATTCGGCGACGTCGGGAAAGGCGGCGCGTATCTCGGTGGCGGTGCCGACGGCGAGGATCCGCCCACCTCCGATGGCGACAGCACCGTCGAGGATGATCCGGCGTTCGGTATCGATGGTGAGCAGGTCTCCACCGATCACCAGAAGTTCTGCGGGCGCGACGGCAGGCATCTCAGCCGAGCACTTGCTCGACGGAGAACTCGATGTTGTTGCCATCGGGGTCGGTCACGATGCAGATGTATCCGACAACCACATTGCGGTACATCGGACCGAGGAGCAGACAACCCTCCCGCTTCGCGATCGAAGCGATCAGGTCGACCGCCTCGCGTGTCTCGCACGAGAGCCCGAGATGACTGATGCTCGTGAGGAACCCGTACTCTTCCTCCATCTCGCCGACGATCGCCTTCGGCAGCGCGCCGCAGATCAGCACGATGACGAAGCGCGCAGCTCGGATCCCCAGTGCGGCGCCGGCCTCTGTCGTGTCGGCGGAGTTGGCCAGCCACGCCGTACGCAGTCCCGTGGATTCGTCGAACCGCTCGTGGATGACTTCGAGCGTGGTGTACCGGCGGTAGAAGGCGACGGTCGCGTCGATGTCGCGCACCGGCAACGCGATGTGCGTCAGGATCGACGTCGGCGGCGCCGACGGCAGCCGATCGCTGTTCTCTTCGAGGACGCTGTCCGTGCTCCTGCTGTCCATACGTGTGATCCGATCAGTTTGGTCTGACCATCTGAACGTTAGACCTATCGCGGCGTAGTCTCGACCCCCTTCCCGAACAGCGCAACCTGTTGTATGGTCAGACCATCAGTCCATTGACACCATCCACGACCATTGCGAGAACTCCTGATCATCGCCGTTCGAGTAGCGCGAACGACCAGCTCACGGTGCATATCTCGGATGATGCAGATCTGATCGGGGCGGGCGTCTCCTCGACGACCGCGCAGTACGCCACCACGGCGACCTGGCTCATCAACCGGTCCGAATCTGCGATTGTCCGTCCAGTTCACACGATCGTCACAACCTCGCAACGCTCGTCCGGGCAACCTGAACTGCGGAACGACGTGGCGACGTCGGCGGCCGTCACTGACGCTCGAGGAGGTGTGCAGCGCCCTCGACCGTGACGACCCGATCCACGCACATCACGACGAACCAACCATCCGAGCACTCCGAAATCAGCAACCGAACCTGCAACCGAACCTGCACTGTAGAAACCGACCTCAAGGGGAGAACATGAAGAGATTTTCGACAACCGTCGCAGCATTGACCGCACTGACCCTGCTCGCAGCCGCGTGTGGAAGCGACTCGAAGACAGCGAATTCCACGACGGCCACCACAGGAGCCGCTGCGACGACCATCGCCTCGACCACGACGGGCGGTGCCGGATCGACGACCGTGGTGTCGACCGCCGGCACGACCGCCGGCACGACCGCCGGCACGACAACGGGTGCCACGACTGCCTCGACCGTCGCAACGACAACGGCCGGCAGTGGAGCGACGGTGACGAGCGGCGGGTCGGCCACCACCACCGCCGCAGGGGGAGCCATCAGCCTCGACACCAACGGCGACGGAAAGGTCGTCATCGGTGTGGCCACACCGGGTCCTCGCAACGACGGCGCGTATTACCAGGCCTTGGTCGACGGAGTGACCAAGTTCGCGAAGGACAACGGATACGCGGCTCCGATCATCGTCGACAACATCAAGCCGGAAGAGGCAGCGACGCAGCTCGATGGATTGGCTCGTCAGAACGTGGACATGATCGCGGTCGGCGCCGGCGAGATCGCTGACCCTCTCTCCGATCTCACCGCCAAGTACCCCAAGGTCATCTGGTACTGCAACTGCGGAGGCGGTTTCAAGAAACTGCCCAACCTGATCCAGTCCGGTGACGACGGCTCCGAAATCGCATATTCGGCCGGCGTCGCGACTGGTCTGCTGATGAAGGCAAAGGGTCAGACCAAAGCAGCGATGATCGGCAACAACAACTTCAACTTCGAGAAGGAGTCCTTCGGGTCGTTCCGCCTCGGCCTCGACGCCGTCGATCCGTCGTTCCAGTGGACCTATGTGGCGACGGGTTCGTTCAACGACAGTGCCGCTGCGACGGAGGCCTTCAACAACCTGAAGGATCAGGGCGTCGGGGCGATCTATCCGTACCTCGGTGGTTCTCACGAGACGGTCGTCAAACTCTCCAACCAGAACAACATCATCACGATGAGTGCGGGCGCTGCTGGTGCCTGTGA
>JAYTRT010000511.1:0-4344 GCA_043746045.1 Actinomycetota bacterium
AAGGCCTACGGCGGCGCGTATGTGGTCATGGATTCGAAGTCGATCGGCTCCGATCTGTCGTACGCATGGCCGACCGCCGAGCTGGCCGTGATGGGCCCCCAGGGGGCAGTCGAGATCGTCTACCGCCGCGAATTGCAGCAAGCCGCAGACCCCATCGCTCGTCGCGCCGAACTCGTCGCCGACTACACCGAGAAGTACGCCAACCCATATGCCGCCGCTGAACGCGGATACATCGACGATGTCATCGACCCCGCCGAGACGCGGCAGAAGATCGTCGCCGGTCTGCGCATGCTGCGCACGAAGCGCGAAGACCTGCCTCGTCGCAAGCACGGGAACATGCCCCTGTGAAGATCGTCCCGACGCCGACCGACGAAGAAGCCGTTGCGATCATTGCCGCCGTGGAAGCGAATTGGCCGGTGCCGACGGCCAGCGCAGCGGACGACAAGGTGCGCGAAACGGCATGGCGATTCAGCGGTCGCTGGTGGAACCGGCCAACGGCATCCCGCCGCGATCGTCCCTACCGCTGAGAGCCCGAGACACCGAGACACCGAGACAGCGGGAGCCGCAACATGGACGTCACGACGGTTGCCGACGACTTGATCGTCATGCACGACGGTGAGCAGGTCTTCCGTTACGAGGGCCTGATCCCGAACACCGAATACGAACTGCACGGTCGTTTCATCAGCACCTTGCAGCGCCCCGAAGGCCGGTTGCTGTGCAGGATCGCAACAGTCAACGACGTCCATTTCGGCGAAACCGAGGCTGGGCGGATCGACGACAATCCCGATGGTCCGATTCAGCGGGCCGCGCCCGGCGAGGCCCCGTATCCGGAGACGATGAACCGTGCCGCGGTCGACGAGATCGCGGCGATCGACCCGACCGCCGTGATCGTCAAAGGAGACCTCAGCCAGGATGGCCAGCCCGATGAGTGGGCGGCCTTCGAAGCGGTCTACCGAAGCGCATTCGGCGACCGACTGTTCGTGGTGCGTGGGAATCACGACGCATACAAGATGCAATCGGGATACGCCGGCGATCAGTGGATCGATGTGCCGGGCCTGAGCGTCGCACTGCTCGACACGGTCATCCCCGGCACGACCACCGGCACGCTGACAACCGAGCAGTTGACATGGCTCGACGACGGCGCAGCCAGCGCAGCCGCATCAGGCCGACCGGTGATCGCGATGGGCCATCATCAGCAGTGGATCGGCGGTGGCGAGGGCAGCGAACGTCGCGGCGACGACTACTTCGGCCTCCACCCGGATGCGAGCGATGCGCTGGCCGAGGTCGCCGGTCGGCGCGCGTCGATCATCGCCTACACGGCCGGGCACACTCATCGCCATCGCGTTCGGCCGATGCACAACGCGGCGAGCACGCTGAGCATCGAGATCGGCTGCGTCAAGGACTTCCCCGGTACGTGGGCCGAATATCGGGTGTACGAGGGCGGGGTGATGCAAGTCGTGCACCGCATCTCGATCCCGGACGCGTTGCACTGGAGTGAGCGCTGTCGACATCTCTACAGCGATTTCGGGATCGACTACGAGACATACGCACTCGGCCAGCTTTCCGACCGCTGTCTGATCCTCGGCACCACCAGATGACGCGACTCGCCGAGTCGATGCGCGCTGCGGCCGTCCCCCCGTTCCACGCGATGGCGATGTCTCGGCGAGCCAGCGAGCGAGAAGCACACGGCCACCGGATCTTCCATCTCGAGGTCGGCCAGCCATCGACGCCTGCCCCGCAGTCGGCGATCCACGCAGGCGTCGAGGCAATGACGCACCAGCCGCTCGGCTACACCAATGCACCCGGACTCGTCTCGCTGCGTCGGCGGATCGTCCAGCACTACCACGAGTGGTACGACGTCGCCGTCGAGCTCGACCGTGTCCTGATCGTCGCAGGTGCATCGGCAGGCTTCTCGCTCACGTTCCTGGCCTGCTTCGATGCTGGTCAGCGCGTCGGCATCCTCGAGCCCGGCTACCCGTGCTACCGAAATGCGTTGCTCGCCTTGGGCGTCGTGCCGGTGCCGATCCCCGTCGGGCCGGAGACGCGTTGGGCGCCGACCGAGGAACGGTTGGACGAGGCGCAGCTCGATGGGCTGGCGCTGGATGGGCTGATCGTTGCGTCCCCGTCGAATCCGACCGGCACCGTCCTCGGCGCGGAGACCTTGCAGATGCTGACGACCTACTGCGCCGAGCACAGCATCCAGCTGATCAGCGACGAGATCTACCACGGCATCACCTACGACGGGCCGGCACCGACGATGCTCGCCGGTAACCGTGACGCCGTCGTGATCAACAGCTTCTCCAAGTACTTCAGCATGACGGGCTGGCGGCTCGGGTGGATCGTCGCCCCCGACGCGCTCGTCGACACGTTCGAACGGTTGCAGCAGAACCTCTACATCTGTGCGCCGCACATCTCGCAGGTCGTCGGCCTCGCCGCGTTCGACGCGCAGCACGAACTCGACGCCCACGTACAGCACTACCGCAGCAACCGTGCCCTGCTCCTCGGCGGTCTGGCCGCGAGCGGGATCACCAACGTGGCCGAAGCCGACGGGGCGTTCTACGTCTACGGCAACGTCAGCCACCTCGCCGACGACTCGATGATCCTCTGCCGGCGATGGCTCGACGAACTCGGCGTGGCCTCGACGCCAGGTCTCGATTTCGACACGGAACGAGGCCACCAATGGGTTCGCTTCTCCTACGCCGGATCAGCCGGCGACATCAGCGGCGCATGCGCCCAGATCGGAACCTGGAACCCGTGACTCGGCCGACGGCCACCGACATCAGGAAGCGATCAGACCGATCGGGCAGCTGACGCCGGTTCCCCCGAGACCGCAGTACCCCCGAGGGTTCTTGCCCAGATACTGCTGGTGATACGCCTCGGCGTAGTAGAACTCGCCGGCCGTGGCGACCTCGGTGGTGATCCGGCCCTTCTTGAACATGGTCAGTTGCTGCTGATAGAGATCGCGACTCGTCGCGGCCAGGCGCAACTGCTCGGCTGTGGTCGCCAAGATCGCGCTGCGGTACTGCGTGCCGACGTCGTTGCCCTGCCGGTTGCCCTGGGTCGGGTTGTGACTCTCCCAGAAGACCTTGAGAAGCTGCTCGTAGCTGATCGCCGCCGGGTCGAAGACGACCAGAACGGCTTCGGTGTGGCCGGTGCGGCCGCTACACGTTTCGTCGTAGGTGGGGTTCGGCGTGAAGCCACCGGCGTAACCGACAGCTGTCGAATACACGCCGGGTGTCTCCCAGAACTTTCGCTCGGCGCCCCAGAAGCAGCCCATCCCGAAGACGGCAGTCCGCAAGCCGTCAGGCCACGGTCCACGCAACGGATTGCCGTTGACGAAGTGATGATCGGGAATCGGCATCGTCTGCTCCGCGCGGCCCCGCAGGGCTGCAGTCGGCGCCACCATTTCGGTCTTTCGATTGAAGAACATTCACGGCTCCTTTGCTACCGGGCTCCGTACATCGTCGGTGCGGCGCCGCCGCGAGACAATGGCCATGGTCGATGCAACCTCAGCTGTTCGCGTACCACTACCGTCTTCCCCGTTGCCCGGACCGTTACACGGGATCAGGGTCCTCGACCTCACTCGTGTACTCAGCGGACCGCATGCCGCGCGGATGCTCTGCGACATGGGGGCGGACGTGATCAAAGTGGAACCACCGGCGGGCGATCTGACCCGGTTCTCGAACCCGCGAGTGGGCGGAATGGCCACGTATTTCATCCAGCAGAACGCCGGAAAGCGGAACATCAGCCTGGATATCGCCAAGCCCGAGGCAGTCCGATTGTTGCTCGACCTGGTCGTGCACTGCGACGTGCTGATGGAGAACTTCCGGCCCGGTGTGATGGAGCGGATGGGGCTCGGTCACGATGTCGTCGCGGCCGTCAACCCGCGCATCGTCTACGCCAGCGCGACGGGCTACGGCTCGACCGGGCCCTGGCGAAACCGCCGAGCGTACGCAACGGTGATCGGAGCCGAGACCGGCTTCACGAAGGCCCAGGGCGACGCGCATCCGGAGGCCGACGGCAGCGTCGTGTACCTCAACGATCCGCACAGCCATGCCGATGTGTACACGTCGCTCGAGATGGCCAGCGGCATCCTCGCCGCGCTGTATCAGCGGGAACGCACCGGCCGCGGCCAGCGGGTGGAGGTGTCGATGGCGCAGACCATGCTGTACGTCAACGAGCACGCTCACAATCACCTGTGGGACGGTGAGACGTCGCCGGACTGGGTGCGTTCGTTCCTGCCCGGCGACTATCCGGTGCTCACGGCGTCGAACGGCGACACCGTGATGGTCAGCGGACATCCGGCCGAGCGCGGCACCTTCGACCGTTTCGTCGAGACCATGG
>JAYTRT010000512.1:0-4342 GCA_043746045.1 Actinomycetota bacterium
TGGTAAGTACTCGAAGATCGAGATCGAGCCGTACACGGATGAGCAGATTGCCGAGATCGATGCCGAGTACGCGGCAGAGCCGAGCCGGAGGCGCGGAGCGCAACCGCGTGTCTGGGAGGACGTCGAGGAGGGCGACGAGATCACGCCCCTCGTCAAGGGCCCGATGCGCGTCACCGACATGGTGGTCTGGCACACCGGAATGGGAATGGGCCTCTACGGGGTGAAGGCGCTCCGCTTGGCGTACGAGCAGCGCCAGAAGATGCCCGGGTTCTTCAGGCCCGACGACTTGAACATCCCCGATGTCCAGCAGCGCGTGCATTGGGACGTCGAGTGGGCCAGACGCGCTGGTAACCCCGCCACATACGATTACGGACGGATGCGCGAAACATGGTTGGTGCACATGTGCACCGACTGGATGGGTGACGATGCATGGCTGTGGAAGTTGGACGTCGAGTTCCGCAAATTCAACTACGTCGGCGACACACATCGGTTGGGCGGAACAGTGACCCGCAAATACCTGGCCGATGGCGACCGACCGGCGATCGACCTCGACATCAGAGGTCAGAACCAGCGCGGTGAGATCACGTGTCCCGGCCACGCGACCATCCTGTTACCGAGTCGGGAACACGGCGCAGTTCGACTGCCGGATCCGCCGGGCGGAGCGACCACATGCCAGGACGCCCTCGGCGCACTGGCCGAACGCTTCGCCCACATCGACGACTGAATTCGATCAGTCGACGACGACTCGGACCTCGGAGTAACCGCGCACCGTGGACGTGTGCTGGCGAACGACGTGATCCGTGTCGACCTCCCACGTCGGATATCGCTTGAGCATCTCCTCCAGCGCAACGCGGCCTTCGATGCGGGCCAGAGACGCGCCGACACAGAAGTGGATGCCGTAACCGAACGACAGATGATTCTTGAAGTGGCGCCGCACGTCGAGGCGGTCGGCGTCCGGAAAGACCCGCTCGTCCCGACCGGCGCTCCCGGTCAGTAGCAGAACCTTCGAGTCGACCGGAATCGTCACGCCGTGCAACGTCACGGCCTCCGTCAGCCATCGTCCCTGCACAGGGGACGGGGCCTCGAACCGGAGCAGTTCCTCGATCGCGTTCGGAATGAGAGCCGGCTCGGCCACGAGTGCAGCCCGCTCGTCGGGGAATTCGGCCAGCAGGACCGCTGCATTGCCGAGCAACCGCCCGACGGTCTCGGTTCCGGCGCTGTAGAGCAGGTTGCTGAACGCAGCGACCTCTGGTGTGCTCAGCCGGCGCGCCTGGCCGATCTCGTCGGTGACCTCGGCCTCGCACAATGCACTGATGAGGTCGTCCCGGGGGTCCTTGCGCCGTTTCTCGATCAGGCCCGAGAGGTATTCGAACAAGGCGATCTGGGCGCCGAACGAGATGTCGTTGATCATCCCGACACCAGGCTCGATGTGAAATACCCTGTCGATGTTCTGCCGCTGCTCCTCCCGTTCATCGGGCGGTACACCGACGAGCAACGAGATCACCCGAGATGGCAGTTGGGCGCCGAAGTCCTGCACGAAGTCGAAGTCCGGTCGGCCCTCCAGCTCGTCGAGCAACGTGACGCATTCCTGCCGGATGCGGTCTTCGAGTTCGATCACCCGACGCGGTGTGAATGCCCGAGCGACCAGCGACCGCAGGGTCGAATGATCGGGTGGATCCATGAAGATGATCTGTCCGCTGCCCTGCATCTGCGGGCTCATCAGTTCGAGCACCGTGCCGAACGCCGAGCTGTACACACCGGGCTGCACATGACCACGCTCGACGTCGACGAAGCGACTCAGCGCATAGAAGTCGAGATCGTCATTGCGGTACACGGGCTGCTCGTCACGCATCCGCTTCCACATCTCGTGGGGGTTCGAGTCGAGTTCGGTGTCGAACGGGTCCCAGTAGATCTCGTCGGCGTCGCGCATCGTCATCCTCCGGCCGGCTCGGCGAACGACTTCTGTTCGAGGTACTCCTCGAAACCGGCCACACCCATCTCGCGGCCGAGCCCCGATTGCTTGTAGCCACCGAATGGCACGTCGGCGCCGTACCACAGACCGCCGTTGACCGACATCGTCCCGGTCCGGATCCGCCGAGCCACGGACAGCGCCCGCTCGCGATCGGCACTGACGACGGCACCCGAGAGTCCGAAGATGCTGTCGTTGGCGATGCACACAGCGTGATCGTCGTCGTCGTAGGGAATCGCAACGAGCACCGGACCGAAGATCTCCTCGCGTGCGATGATCATGTCGTTGGTGACGTCGGCGAAGAGCGTCGGTTGGACCCAGAATCCTTTGTCGTGTTGCGTCGGGCGGACGCCGCCCATCACGAGTCGGGCACCCTCGTCGATGCCCTTCTGGATGTAGTCCTCGATCCGGTCGCGCTGTGCGCGGTTGATCACCGGGCCGGTCATGTTGCCAGGATCGCGCGGGTCGCCCCAGGGCAGTGCGCCGAGCAGAGCAGCCGTTGCCTGCACACCCTCGTCGTAGCGCGAGCGAGGAATCAGCAGGCGGCTGGTGGTCGCGCAGCCCTGTGCACCGTGGGTACAGATCTGGAAGCAGGCCCCAGCCACCCCGTTGGCCATGTCGGCGATGTCGTCCAGAACGATGTGCGCCGATTTGCCACCGAGTTCGAGGAACACCCGCTTGATCGTGGCTGCGCTGGCTTCGATGATCCGTCGACCGACTGCTGTCGAGCCGGTGAAGCTGACCAGGTCGACACGAGGATCCGTCGTGATCACCTCGCCGATCGTCTTGTCGGCGGAGGTGATGATGTTGATCACGCCCGGCGGGAAGTCGGTGTGCTCGGCGATCAATCTGCCGAGCGCCAGGGCCGACCACGGTGTGTCCGGTGCCGACTTGAGGACCACGGTGCATCCGGCAGCGAGCGCGGGAGCGATCTTGGCCAGGTTGATCTGCATCGGATAGTTCCAGGGGCTGATCGCCCCGACGACCCCGGCCGACTCGCGTTCGACCCAACGATTGGCTCTCCCGGCCAACGTCTCGGCGACGCCGAGCTGCGTCGTCCACTCGTAGTTCTCGGCGAGATCTGCGTAGTAGCCGAGCAATTCGCGCGGAACGCCCAACTGCGGGCCGTCGATCAACATCCGTGGGGCGCCGACTTCGGCGACGAGAATCTCACCGAGCTCGGCGTGATGATCCTCCATCGCCTGGCGCAACTGGCGGAGGCACCTGGTCCGCACCGACACGTTCGTCGACCAGTCGGTCTCGTCGAATGCCCGTCGTGCGGCTTCGATGGCACGCCAGATGTCGTCGGCCGATGCGTCCGCGGCGACGCCCAACACCTCCTCGGTCGACGGGTCGATGTTGTCGTATGTCGCCCCGTCGTGGGCAACGACGAGTTCGCCGTCGATGTACAGGCGTTCTTCGTGCCACATCTGGGTCATCTGCTTCTCCGTTCGGTCCGAGTCGGTTCTAGTAGCGGCCGTAGAGGAAGTCGACGACGGGCGTCGCCGCCGGAAACGAACCGGTGATCCCGGAACTGACATATCCGGCATCGGTGACCATCGTGACGCCGTTGACCTGTCGCGCCGCGTCACTGCAGAGGAACACCAGCGGTGCCGCCTGTTCGGCGGGAGTCGATGCTTCGACGCCGGCTTCGGCACGGTAATCCGAGCCGAAGCCGAGCCACAGGTCGGCCTGCGACCGGGCCAACGGCGTGTCGGTGGGCCCGGGCAGGATGGCGTTGATCCGAATGCCGCGCTTGATCATCGGCAGCGCCTGGCGCGACACGTATGTGCAGACAGCCTGCTTGCTCCACATGTAGTCAGCCTTGCCGGGGCGTTCGGCCACCCACGCGACTGCCGCGTCGAAGTCGTCGGCGTCCAGGTAGTCCTTCAGCTCGACCAGGTTCTTCTCCCATGCCAATCCAGCGGCAGACGAGATCATCCCGATCGCGGATCCACGCGGCAGCAGGTCGGCCGCCAGGGCGCGATCGATCAGATGCCTGTGCCCGATGAAGTTGATCCGTTCGATTCCCGGAACCCCATCGGCCACGCCGGCGCAGGAGAACAGGGCGTCGATCGGTCCACCGCATTGCTCGACGGCGGATTCGATGCTGGCCCTGTCGCTCAGGTTCAGGTGGATGGCAGTCACATCGGGCTGTGTGATCTCGGCGAAGTCCATCACCACGACGTCCGCGCCGAGGTCGGCCACCAGTGCCGCCGTGGCCGCCCCGATTCCGGTTGCGCCGCCGACGACCAGTGCTCGCTTGCCGTCGAACCGGAACGAATCAGCATTCATCGTGTTGTCTCTCCATGTGGTGGCGGGTCCTGCTCGATCGACCCCCGACCGAGCGTGCACATTTTATACAATCGGCTT
>JAYTRT010000513.1:0-4328 GCA_043746045.1 Actinomycetota bacterium
AAGCACGCCGGGATCACCCTCGGCATGTCGCCACGAGCCACGCTGCAACTGGCCCGGGCGACGAGGGCACAGGCCGCATCGAACGGTCGACAGTACGCGACACCCGACGATGTCAAGGCCGTTGCCAGCTCGGTACTGTGTCATCGACTCGTGATCCGAGCCGACGCCGCCGCCCGGGGACTGACCGCACAGCGCGCCGTCGCCGAGATCCTCGCGTCCGTACCGGTCGCCCGAGCGAGTTGATCCGTGCTGACACGGCACGGCTGGGGGGCACTCCTCCTGGCGCTGACGACTGCGGTCATCGGGCGCATGTTCGGAGTCCTCGAATTGTTCGTACTCGGCAGTGGAATCTTTGCGCTGGTGATGCTCACGCTGTTGTGGGTCCGGTCGCGCAGAATGCAACTGTCGGTCCAACGGCGCGTGATCCCGGAGGCACTGCAGGTCGGTGAGATCGGGAGGGTGGAACTGCGGGTCACCAACGAACGGAATTCTTCGACGTCGCCGCTGCACCTCTGGGAGCCCGTCAGTGGGATGGGTGGCGCAACACTTCGACTCGCGCCCCTGCACGGCGGCGAGACGATCGCCGCGAACTACCGGCTCCCGGCGACCCGACGAGGAACTGTCGTCTTCGGGCCACTGCTCGTCGAGCGGCGCGATCCGTTTGGGCTGTGTTCGCAGCGGCGCGTCATCTCCGGCACCCACGAAGTCGTGGTCCTCCCCGCCCACCTCGGGCTTGCCCTCCCATCAGGAAACGGCGGCACCGGAGCGATCGGACAGCATCTTCGGATGCGTGCACTCGGGCGCGAGGGCACCGAGTTCCACGCTCTGCGCGACTATGCCGACGGCGACGATCTCCGGCAGATCCATTGGCGAGCTTCAGCACGCAGCGAGACCCTCAAGGTGCGCCAGGTCGAACCGGATGGGCTGCGTCGTTGCACCGTCGCTCTCGACACGACACCGGACCAGTACACGGCCGAGTCGTTCGAGCGTGCCGTTTCGGCTGCCGCCAGCGCGATCACGTCGGCCGCGCGATCCGCATTGACGATGCGCCTGGTCATCGGCATCGTCGACGATCTCCGCAACACGACTCCCATGGCGGCGATGAACGCTCTGGCTGATTGCGCGGTCGGTGGCGCCGGCCAGCAGATGCCGTTCACCGCACCGACCACCGAGGGATTGGGACTGTTCATCGTCGTCAGCGGGAGCGCTGATTCTGCTGCCGTGGCCGAGGCACGCCGACAGTTGAGCCCGAACGACGTCCTGATCGTGATCGCCTGCAGCACCATGGACGGCGCCTCCAGCGCGTTCGTGATCGACTGCACCGACGAAGCGCGCTTCATCCACTCGTGGGTCACGGTCACGGGGGGCCGGGTATCCGCCGACACCCGGGTGGCGTCATGACGAGGGCCGCTGCTGGGCCGGCATCGACGGACGCGTACAGCCAGTTCGGTAACAGCCAATACGGCAAGAGCGAGTACGGCAACAGCCAGTTCGGTAACGGCCAGGACGACAACAGCCAGTACGGCCACAGCCAGCTCGGCAACGGCCCGTTCGAGTCGGGTCAGCTCGAGGTCGTCACCAAGCGGACGACCACCGCCCGACCGTCGGACACGATCGCGGCCACGGTGACATTGACCGTGTTGAGCATCGTCACCGCCATTGGTTTCTGTCGCGTCTTCGATGGCTGGGAATTCCTCGGTCCGATGTTGTTCGTGGTCGTCGGCGTCCATCTTTTCTCGCTCGTCCTGCGTTTGCTGAATGCGCCGGGGTACATCGCGATTCCTGCCGCAGTCGTGATGCTCTTCCTGCTGATCGCCTGGAAGTACTACCCGTCGACGCTGTCGGGCCCGTTCCCGAGCTCCACAACATGGCAATTCATCAGCGCCGACCTCCGTCTCGCCCGAGAGCAGTTTCCGAGCGCGACTGCCCCCGTCGCCGCTGTCGGAGGATTCGTCGTCGCGGCGTCCACTGCTGCTGGAGTTGCGGCCCTGCTCGCCGACGCCTTTGCGTTCCGGGCCTACGGACGGGCCGAGGCGACGGTACCGACCGCCGTGCTGTTCGTGTTCGGTGCAGCGCTCGGAATCGACAACCACCGCGTCGCGCTCACTGCTGCGTGGCTGGCCGCTGCACTCGCTGTCATCGCCGTCCTTCGCCTGACACATTCGCACAGCGAACACGCTTGGATCGGCCGCCCAAGCCGGGTACTTCTCAGCGTGGTGCCGTTGGCCGCGTTGCTGGCCGGCAGCGCGGCGCTCGGCGGTGCTCTGATCGGACCGGCGCTTCCCGGTGCAGGCGCAAAGGGATTGGTCGACACCCACGACAAGAACAACGTCACGCAGGTGCTCAGTCCCTTGGTCGACATTCGTTCGAGACTGATCAACCTGTCCGACGTCGAATTGTTCACCGTCGCCGCTTCTGAACCCCACTATTGGCGGGCCACAGGTCTTTCGCAGTTCGACGGGACGATCTGGGGGATCCCCCAGGGGACCGGTGGCGGCAACTTCCCGGCGTTGCCTCCCCTTGCCGGGTCGCGGGTTGTGAACGAGACGATTCACATCCTCGGTCTCGGGGGGCCGCTGGTGCCCGCCGCATTCTCGCCGACGAGTATCAGCGGCGGCAATGCCTTCTACGTTCCCGACACGGCGACGCTGGTCGAGCCGGGCGCCGGGATGCAGCGCGGCACGAACTACGAGATCGCGTCAACCGTTCTCGACCTCACGCCCGAGCAACTTCGCGCGGCCACGTCGAACAGCCCGCCGAGCGCGATCGAACTGGATCTCCCGTCGGACTTCCCGACATCGGTCAGTGACACGGCGCAACAGGTCACCGCGACGGGACAGACCGTCTACGACAAGATGCTGGCCCTCCAACAGTGGTTCCGGACGAACTTCACGTACGACCTGAACATCCAGCGTGGCCATGGTGACAACGCATTGGAGAACTTCCTTCGGGTCAAGCGAGGGTACTGCGAGCAGTTCTCGGCGGCCTTTGCAGCGATGGCACGCTCACTCGGCATTCCTGCTCGCGTCGCCGTTGGTTTCACGTACGGCGATCTCGGGGCCGACGGCAAGTACCACGTCTTCGGCCGCAACGCCCACGCGTGGCCCGAAATCTGGTTCGACAAGATCGGCTGGGTCTCATTCGAACCCACCCCGGGTCGAGGCGAGCCGGGTACGCAGGCCTACACCGACGTACCCGCGGCGCAGGCGGCAACGGATGCCAGCCCGGCCCCTGCCCTCCCGGCCACGCCGAGCGTCGTCGCCCCCACCTCCACCGTTGCCGGAGTGTCGAATTCCACCACGACCACGACCGCCGTCCCCGTGCCGGCGACCCCCCGCCCTGCGTCGGTTGCACCAGTGGCCGCCAAGGGCGACTCGGGAATCTCGACCTCGACGATCGTCATCCTGACGCTGCTTTTCGCTGCGGCGATCTGGGCCGTCGTCCTCCCGCGGATCGTGCGCGCGTTCGTCTGGCGAAAGACGCCCGCTTCACCGACCGCACAGATCATCCGCAGCTGGCAGAGCGCGGCCCGTGCGCTGGGCATGATCCACCTCGCTCCGGCGATGGGCGAGACGCCGCTCGAGCACGCACATCGCGCTGAACGGATGACGGGCCTCGATCGACGCACGCTGCGCGAGTTGGCGCTGTGCGCCACGGCAGCCATCTACGGCGACATCGGCGACAAGCAGACAGCGGCACGGTGCGCGCTGCTCTCGTCGACCATCGTCAGCGGGGTCAGACAGCGATTGAACGCCGGCGAGCGGGTGGCGGCGAGATTCGATCCACGCCGCGCAGCGCAACTGATTGCCCGTTAGTCGACCGTGGGTCGTCCGGAGATTCAGTCGACCGTGGGTCGTCCGGAGATTCAGCGAGAGTCGGAGCCGCCCGAGGCTCGACCAGCGCGACGGCGCAACTCGTCCGGAATCCGGCTCAGCTGATCACGGCCGCGCGCCGACAACTCGCGCTCGAGGATTGCGCCTGCGGCGACCATCGCCACAAACGCTGCAAAGGACAGCCATGCACTGATCTGCAGAGCACCGATGACCAGGGCGAGCGCGACGATGAGCGCGACGATCGACCAACCGAGACGACGGCCGGACACGCCGCGATGGCTGCGAGTGTTGACTTTGAGCGCGAAGGCAGGATCTGCTTGCAACTGCTCTTCGATTTGCCGAAGGATCCGTTGTTCCTCTTCGGAGAGCGGCATTTGAGATCTCCTTGCGGGACCGACCCACGAACGTGGGCACGTCGGTAGTTTCTCACGTTACGGCTGATCTGACAACGCGCATCATCGAGCACATGTTTCCTCATCGAATCAGGCTGATGCG
>JAYTRT010000514.1:0-4320 GCA_043746045.1 Actinomycetota bacterium
TCCTGCCGGCCCGCCTCCTCGACACCCGGGGCGACGGCACGACAGTCGATGGCCAGGGACAGGCGGCCGGCGTGCAGGGTCTCGGGTCGACCACCGAGGTACAAGTGGTCGGCCGGGCCGGTGTGCCGGCCAACGCTGCGGCCGCAGTCCTCAACGTGACAGTGACCGAGGCGCAGAGCGCCGGCTACGTGACGGTGTGGCCGTGCGGATCGGATCGACCGAACGCATCGAACCTCAACTTCGTGACCGGCTCGACGGTGCCGAACAACGTGATCTCCAAGATCGGCATCGGTGGCAAGGTCTGCCTCTATGTGTCCCAGGCGACGCATCTGCTGGCCGATGTGGCCGGATACTTCGCGCCAGGCTCCGCGTATGCGCCGATCGTGCCGGCCCGCCTGCTCGACACCCGTCCCGACGGAACGACCTCGGATGGCGTCGATCAGAACGGGGGAGTCGCTGCGCTGAACTCGATCACCGAAATCCAGGTGACGGGCCGTGCCGGCGTGCCTGCCGCCGCGACTGCCGCAGTGTTGAACGTGACGGTGACCCAAGCGCAGGGTGCCGGCTATGTGACGGTGTTCCCTTGTGGGAGCACACCACCGAACGCGTCGAGCCTAAACTTCGTCGAGGGATCGACAGTTCCGAACGGCGTCATCGCCAAGATCGGCGACAGTGGCAAAGTCTGCCTGTTCGCCTCCAACGGCACGCACCTGTTGGCCGACGTCGCCGGCTACTTCAGCTCTTAAGGCCGACCCGACCCTCACAGGCGCTGTTGCATTGTTGGGTCGGGTGTCGGAGGGCGGCCCGATCAGGTGTCGATCTAGTGCTGCCGCGCAGAAGTGGGTTGAACATGGGTCGTGCGGCGCGGAGGTGTCGTAGACCCATTTGATAGGGTGGAGGTGGTGTAGCGGTACACGATCAAGTTGAACATTCGTTTGACCCCGTCGGTTCGTGGAACACGCCGGCACCACGGTCGGCTAGTGCCCGAGCACAGACAAGCCCGGCGCCCACATCCGTCGGCTGCGAATCGGTGGTGATCACCACCCGAGAAAACCGTCAACAGGACAACCGTCTTCGCCCCGATCTCCACCGGGCAAGTCACAACACCGAGCACCCCAAGCGCACGACACTCGGTCGCGCACGGCGCTGCCGCAGATCGGTGTGCTCCGATGCCAGTCAGCTCACCGATCCGAACCGCACCGTCTCCAAGCAGGCCCGCCACATATGCAGGCTTCCATATCGAAGGGGGCGCTTGTCGTCTTACACATCGCGGGTCACCGCCAGCCCGACGTTGTCCTCGTCGCATACATCGCGCCGTCGATCCCGGTCACCACCGAACGGCGATCCGCAAAACTGCTGCCAACGCATCCGCTCCGGCGAAACATTCCACAATCCACCCCACAGAACCAGGGTGCGCGTTTCGCACTGGTGTGAACTCAACCCATCCCGGCGGTCGGCAGTGAGAGTGAGCGCTGTCCCCAACGCCGTTGACGCCACCCTCTATCGACGATGGTGGCTGAAGGGTAAGGTCTGGTTGTGCCATCGAAGTCTCTGCGCGTCACCTCCGTTGCGTGGTTCGGTCCGAAGCGCCATGTCAGATGGGGATGGTCGCCGCGGACGTGGCAGGGTCGAGCCGTTTCAGTGGTGCTCGTCGGCGCGATCCCTTTTGCCGGGACGGCGATTCAGGGTCGACCGGCGAGGCTGATCGTAATCGCCGCATTGCTCGCAGCTTTTCTCGTGGTCGTCCTTCTGACTGGGGACTCCCCCGGCACTCCAACCCACCGCTGACCGCGGGCTGCACCGGACGCGTTGGCGGCTGAGGGCCGTCGTGCGGAGTGGCGGCTCGACGGATCCCCAGGAGCAGGGGCTGCCCCGGGATCAGAGATCGGTCAGCTGGCGATCCACCTGATGTCGAGTCCGTCGACGACGTTGCGCACTCACTCGGTTGAGGAAGCGGAAGTCGTGAACGTTTGCTCTCTACTGCAATCGGGCACTTCTGCAGCGGGAGGTGTGAGATGACTGACAACACCGTCGTCGAGAATGCGGGTGCGGTTCACCGCCGCGACCTTGCCAGGCTGTTGCGATTCCTGTTTGCGGTTGCTGTGCTGATCGCGCTCGTGCTTGTCGGATTCGACAACCGCACCAAGGTTCGCATCGGCTACGTAGTCGGCCATGCTCAAGCCCCGGTGTGGGTTGTGGTCGTCGGCGCAGCGCTCGGCGGCATCGTCATCGCAGCCCTCACCAGACGCAAACGTCTGTAGACGCTGCGGATTCGTCGACTCAACAAACTTGTTGTACCTGCGAGCAACGTTTCACAGTGCCAAAAGCCTGACTTTGGGCGGCCGTACGAGGCGCCGCATTTCTCTGGCTTGACTGTGTTGGCGTCTGCCCCCAGTTTGGTTGACACAGCCTCCCGGCGGGCCGGCCAATCGTTGACAGCCGGAGAGGGCACGGTTCAGCGTGTTATCGCCGTTCCTGTTGCGCCGGTGAGCCGGTGAGCCGGTGAGCCGAGGTGGAAGGCTACCGAACTCAATGCGGCCGCAACGCGATCGCATTTGCCAGTGGCCGCGGTGTCGATCGCCACCAGTAACGTGTCGGGTCAGGCAGGGAACCTGGTTGAGACAAAGCAATCGTCGGGACGGTCGTCGCGAGGGAGCCCGTCGATAGAAGACCTGGGCCGGCTCGCCGAAAAGGGGCTTGGTCTCGATCGTCTCATTCATTGGCAGGCCGAACTGACTGCGCGCCTCCGCCCACCGGTCGAAGTACTCCCTTGGCGTGAGCGTTCGATATTCGCGTGCGAGGAGCAGTTCGGCGGACGACGATTGGATGGCGTTGGCGAGGACGCCCGCGATCTCATCGCTCGTCAGAGTCGAGCAACCAGTGGGAAATGTCGACTTTGAGATCAGGGTCACGCTGGTGGTGCAAGTAGATCCAAGTAGATCCAAGTGTGTCCTTGTCCGTCACCGTGTCAATGGTTTTAGCCATGTCGTCTTCTCAGCCGCTCGTCACAAGGTCGCCGCTTCGAGGGCGGAGTGGCCCTGCCAAGATCCGGTGATGAATTGGACCTCACCAGTACCAACCGGAGACGTCGACATACCCATGACCGGCCCCGACCGCCCCCTCCTGGAAGGCATGCTCGCGTGGCAACGATCGACACTCCTCAACATCTGTGAGGGCCTGAGTGCGGAACAGCTCGCGCAGCGGCCGATCCCGTCCAGCAACCTGTCGCTGCTCGGCCTCGTCCGGCATATGGCCAAAGTCGAACGGGTCTGGTTTCGAAAGCGTGCCGCAACCGAGGACATCGCACCCCCGCACAACTTCGAAGCACGCGACAACACCGACTTCAACGTCATCGACGCAAACGACGCAGCGGACGAAGCCGCCCAGCTCCAGCGCGAACAGGTAGCAGCTGCCCGAGCCGTCTCCGAACTCGACTTCGACCTCATCATCCGTTCCGCACGCGAAGACATGTCACTGCGGATGATCCACCTCCACATGATCCAAGAATACGCTCGTCACAACGGCCGATGGGATAGAGAGCCTGAAATGGCCAGGCCGCAGCACGCTCTTCGACCGTCAAGGGCGAGGCACTGCGTGGTTCGGCGGCTCAGCGCACACTTGCAGCCGAGGTAACGTGACGGGTATGACGCGCCTCAGCCGAATCACCGTGGACCCGGCCGTGTGCCACGGCTCACCAAGCATACGCGGCATGCGCTACCCGGTCGAGTTCATCGTCGACCTCCTTGCCAGCGGGATGACGTCAGAGCAGGTGTTGGCCGACTACACAGACCTCGAGCTTGACGACATCCTTGCCGCCCTCGAGTTCGCAGCAAACGTCACACGTACCCGATCAGTGAGCCCGATCTCGGCCGCCTGAATGAGGCTGCTGATCGATGCGCAGTTGCCACTGAGGCTGGCATCGGCCCAGGCCGAACTCGGCCACGATTTCGTTCACACACGTCAGTTGCCGCTCGGCAACCGAACGCCGGACATCGAGGTCGCGCGCGTCGCGGACGGCGAGGCGCGGGTGGTCGTGACCAAGGATCGAGACTTTGTCGACTTGCACATTCTGTCGGCTCGGCCGCACTCGCTGTTGCTGGTCTCGACTGGGAACATCTCGAACGACGAACTGTTGAGCGTCTTCGTGACCAACCTGGACCAGATGGTCATCGCCTGCCAAACGAGCGGCTTCGTCGAGCTCAGCCGGGCCGCGCTTGTGGTCCACTGAGATCACCATCAAACTGGTACTCCGTGGCACTGGCGCCGCGAAACTGCCGCGAAACTCTTCGACACTGGACGACATTGGCTGTACTGTCGAGA
>JAYTRT010000515.1:0-4318 GCA_043746045.1 Actinomycetota bacterium
CTCCTGCGCACGAAGCCGGAGCTGATGGGCAATGCAGTCGAGGAGTTGCTGCGATTCGAACCAACTGCGCAGTACATGCGCCGTTCCGGCGTGCACGACGCACAGATCGGTGACGTGACGATCCCCGCCGGCGCCGAAGTCGTCTGCTGGATCGCGTCCGCGAACCGCGACGAAGCACGCTTCGGCCCGAGCGCCGACGCGCTCGACATCACTCGTGCCGACGCACGGCACCACATCGCCTTCGGCTACGGCCCACACGCCTGCATCGGCAGCTGGCTCGCCCGCCTCGAACTGCACGCCGTCCTCCAAGCGCTGATCAAACGCTTCCCGATGAGCACCCTGCCCGGACAAGATCTCGTGTGGACCAGCAACGTCATCCGCGGCCCCGAAGAACTCCTCGTCACCCTGAACGCGTGATCGCAGCGTCGTCAGCGATTCGCACTCCTGGACGGGTCGTGATCGTCGCACACGACAGGCGTCAGGAGAGGACGCATCCGATCAGGTCACTGTTGATGTTGATCGGTGCGAACGTCGCGCGACGCCTCGAAACGCGTACCGCAGCGTCCTTGTGTCAACCATCCTGGGTGAGGGAGATCGACCGGGCTCGCTCGGATCGCACCTCGGCGCTCAACCGCGAACGCTCAGCTGGCAGGCATCGCGTCGATCACCATCGATCCGAGCGCGATCTTGGCTGCCAGAGCATCGAGCTCCGACTGAAACGCGGTGGCCTAAAGACGATCGATGCAGCGTTGCGCGATCGCGTGGTGATGTCGTGCTGCGTCGATGTCGTGGCGCACCAGAGCCAATTCCGACAGCGCGAGATCGAATGGCCCGATGGTGCAGCTCGAGAGCCAGGTCATCAGGCCCGAGTGGGGAGCAAGCAGGCCGTGGATCTCCGCCGCGCTGTCGAGGTCGCCGATCGCTGCGACAGCCCGACCGAGCAGCATCACAGCGCCGCTCCAACCGGAGTCATAGGGCAGGCGATGACCGTGGTTCAGCGCGGAGCATTCCGCTCGGACACGATCGGTGTCGCCACGGAGTGCGGCCAGCCACGCCGCCGCACAACGCCACGCAGGCACGCCGGGTTGGTCGACGATGACCTCGTCGATCTGGGCCGCCAACTCCTCGCCGGTGCCCTGGACGAGACGAACGAAGAACAGTTGGAGGAGATAGGTCGCGTGTGCCCGCGACGGATCGGCGGGGGAATCGTCCACCGTCTTGCGGACGATTGCGATGGAGTCGTCGAAGCGACCCTCGATGAACGCCAGACACGCGGACTGGTAACCAACCTGCCAGCGCTGTGTCGCGCCCCGCACGACGGACTCCAACGAGGCCTGCCGGGCGAACGTCGTGCGCAACAAAGGATCGCAACGCTCGATCTGCGTTGCGAACATGAGATGCAACGCCTCGATCACGTACAAGTCATTGTGGAGGCGTTCTCCGAGAACGAGCAGTTCCTCGGCGAGCTCTCGGCTCAGCGACCAATCGGACGGATGGGTCAGCGCCGAGTAGGCATCGATCAGTACCGAGGCGAGCACATCGTCGTCGTCCAGACTGCGGGCGATCGCCAACGCATCCATGAAGTGGCCGCGGCACATGTCGACCCTGCCGCTGCTGCTGTACATGAGGCTCGCCTGGCTCGCCGCTCGCGCCCGCACCCGCTGATCAGGGCAGCCGGCAATGGCCCGCTCGACCAAGGCCGCCAGGTTCTCGTCGAGGCTGCCGGCTCGTGTGCCAGGACCGAGACGGCACAGTTCATGAACCGCTCGGCCCAGAACGATCGGGTTTCCCTCGGCCTCCGCGTCCATGGCGATGCTCCATGCCAACTCGTGAAATCGAGGGTCGCCGGCGAAGCGGCGGCACTCCACTTCGCCGAGTCTCACGGCAAACGCCTGCGAGTCCGACGACCTGCGGGTCAGAGCAGCGACTTTGCCGGCCCGCGAGTAGAGCTCGGCTGCCTCGACGAACATCGTTGCCTCGAACGCTTCACGAGCAGCGGCGCACGCCAGATCGATCGCCCGCTGCGGGTCACGGCTCGCGGCAGCGAGTGCATGGACCGCGACCGACTGCGGACTCGCGCCCGCCCGTTCGAGTGTCTGGCCGAGGCGCTGATGCAACTCGACGCGATCGTCCTCGTCGACAGATCGACCGAGCACATCGCCCAAGCTGTTCGACACGAGGTCGATTCGCCCTGCACCATCACGCGTGAACACGTGAGACGAGACGCCTGCGGCACACGCCTCGATCACATCTTCGCCATTCAGTGTGCCAGCAAGCACGTCAGCGATGATCGCCGGATCGAGGGCTCCCCCGGCCAGGGCCAGCAGCGCACCGACCTGCTGCGACGTAGGTGGCATGCGGTCCCGTACCGTCATCCACAATTGCGCGGTATTCGCCTGCTTCCACGCCGACGCAGACACGAGCTCGGTGCCGAGCGACGCGGTGACATGACGCAGCAGCATCGGATTGCCAGACGTCACGATGCGAGCAGCCGCCAGCACGTCGTCGGCGACAACTGCACCGGTCAGCGTCTCCAGCAGCGTCGAAGTCTCGGCCGCATCCAGTCCCATGAGCGCGATCCGCGTATCAGCCGTCGCTGCGTCATCGGTGCCATCGGAGACGCCTCCACTCACGAGACGAAGAACCACGAGCGGCGACGGGTGGTCGACGAGCCGGTCGAGGATCTGCCCAGCGGTGGTCGACAGGTGCTGCGCGTCGTCGATCACGATCATGGTCGGCGTCCGATCCGCACGCCGGCACAGGAGCTCCACCGCTGCATCACCCAGGTGACCCCGTGTGGACTGTTCGGTGGGGTCGCCCCACAGCGACGACAGATCGTCGAGCAGCTCTGGCCCGAAGAGGTCCTCCGGATGGGACTCATGCTCGAGCACGCTGCGAATGACGTCTCCGACCGGCTCCAGAACGCGCGAGGGTGTCGCCCAACACACGCCCCACACGACATCCCACCCGTCGAGGGCAGCGAGAAGCGCGAGACGCGAGGCGAATGCTGTCTTTCCGATGCCCTCTTCGCCGGAGACTGTGATCGATCGACTGCGGCGATGATCCGACGAGTCGGAGAGGATCCGGACGCATGCATCCAGCTGTTCCGACCGGCCGACGAAGATGTCATCATCAGCAGTCGACAATGGCTGGATCATCGCGTGGTCGACCAAGGTGAACGGTGATCCACGTGCCACCACCGGATCGTCGACGAGGATCAGCGACTCCAAGCGAGCAAGGGCCGGGCCAACCGTCAGTCCGGACGCCTCGAGCAGCGTGCGCCGCCCATTGTTCAGCACGCGCAGGCTTTCGCGCCGCTGCCCGCTTCGGTAGAGACTGATTGCCAACATCATCCACCTCGTCTCTCGATACGGCTCGGTCTCGACCAATGCCGACGCCCGCGCGAGCGCTAAACCGGTCTCGTCGGTCGCCAGGAGTCCGAGCACTTCATCGTCCTCGGCAGCCAAGATCATCTGCGACCGACGCACCCGTTCAGCCGTCGTCGCAGCCGACGCGGGAAGATCCTCGAACGGCACGCCACGAATCTCGCTCAGCGCCCGAAGCAGCAAAGCACGACCTACCGTGAAGTCGCGAGCAACCATCCCACGGCGACCACGCAGGAAACACGCGTCGAATCGATCGACATCGATCTCCCAACCCGGCCCGAGCCGATACCCGCCTCCCATCGTGATCACACAATCCCGTCCGAGCGCAGTCCGCAGTCTCGCCACGTGGTTCTGAACCGTCTTCGCCGCCGAAGCAGGTGGCGCCGACCACAGCAGGTCGACAAGATCGTCCATCGGCACCGTGTGCGGCGCGCGCAACGCCAACGCCGCCAACACGTCCGACTCGCGGCGCCGGAGCCGAACGACGAGACCGTGCACGCGCACCACGGTCGGCCCCAGGACATCGAGACCGAAGCCCCTCTCGACCCGACGATCAACGGCGGTCTTGGCCACGTCGGCTGTCACCAACGGAACCTACAACCATCGTCCCTCACCCCGTACCGCAACGAACCACCTTCCTCAACCGGGCTGGATCGCCGGGAAGTAGCCGTTGACGTCGACGATCAACTGTGTCGCTTGACTGGTGAACAAGCACACCTTGCCGCCGTCGCCGACTTTGGTGATCACCGCGTTCGGAACCGTGGACCCAGTGACGTAGTTGAGGTTGGAGGCTGTCGGCTGCGTCGATCCGCACGGGAACACCGTCACGTAACCCGAGGCGACCGGCCCGGTCACGGTGACGTTGAGGACCACCGCCGACGCATCGGCGGGCACTCCGGCTCGACCCGTCACCGTCAGTTGTGTCACCGAAC
>JAYTRT010000516.1:0-4317 GCA_043746045.1 Actinomycetota bacterium
TCGCGGCGATGGCCGAGATCGAGGCCGACACCCATCTGCACATCCACAAGGAGAACAACGTGCTGTTCCCGATGGTGCTGCGGCTGGAGGCCGAACGAGCGGCGACCGTTGGCCGATGATGACCACAGGAACTGACCGTGTGACGGAGTGCGAGGGTGGCGATCCACCGTGTTGGAGTCACCTGTTCGAGGACCCGCGTGGCGACATCGTTGATCATGACGACATCGATCTGTTGGTGCGCAACTTTTACCGGGATGCGGCAATGGACGATCTGCTCGGCCCGGTGTTCGAGGCTGCCCGGGTGAACTGGAACGCGCATGTCGCCACGTTGATCGACTTCTGGTCGTGGCAGCTCCTCGGCGAACCCGGGTATGAGGGCCACCCGCTGAGAGCGCATGAGCCGGTGCACGCTCGCACCCCGCTATCCCACGCAATGTACGACCGCTGGGTGGAACTGTTCTGCGACACCGTCGACGCCTCCTTCGACGGACCGCGCGCCCAGGCTGCGAAGGTCCGCGGTCGCAAGATGGCCGCCGCGATGGAGCGGCTGCTGTCGGGTGTCTCAGCTGACGGTGCCCAACCGATCGAACCGATGTGGCGGCGCCCGAGTGACGGATGAACGCGCCCGCACATTGTCCATGCTGAGCAGATCTAGGGTCCGAGTGTGAGCCGTTCAGCCAACCATTTGGATCGCCGCGGGTTGACCTGGGGCGCGGTCGGTGTGGCGATCGTGATCGCGTTGACGTTCATTGGCAGCGACCGGCTGGTGTGGTTCGACGCTGCACTGGTCGGCTACCTGTTCGGTGTCGTGTTCGCCGTGTTCGGTGTCGCCTACCGCTACGCGGTGTGGCTGCGCCGCCCCCCGACCGCGATGCTCAATCGGCGCGGGTGGGACGCGTTCCGTCAACGCAAAGCCCGCAACGCCGCCGCCCTGCCGTCGCTGGTGGCGACCCATCTGCTCGCCCAAGGGTTCATTCGTCGCCGTTCGCGTGCACGCTGGCTCGCCCATCAGCTCGTGTTCTGGGGGTGCATCCTCGCTGGACTGGTGACAATCCCGCTGACGTTGGGCCTGTTGCATTTCGAAAGCGTCGGCCAGCAGGCCGACCACTACCAGCTGTACCTGTCGCGGGTCGGCACGTTGAAGTTCGACGCCGAAAGCATCATCGGCTGGCTCATCTTCCACGCGCTCGATGTCGCCGCCGTGCTCGTGCTCGCTGGTGTGTTCATCTTCTTGCGCCGCCGGCTGCGCGACCCGGGTGCGATGGCGGTGGAACGCTCAGGTGACTTCCTGGCGCTCGCCGGGTTGTTCGCGGTGTCGGTGTCCGGGCTGTTCTTGACGGTGTCGAGCACGTGGCTCGAGGGCCGTGCCTACTCGGCGTTGAACACGATCCACGCCCTGACGGTGATCCTCGGGCTGATGTACCTACCGTTCGGCAAGCTGTTCCACATCTTCCAACGCCCCGGCAACCTCGGCGTCGCCTACTACAAACGAGCAAACGCCGAAGGCGCCCCGGCCGTGTGCCGGCGATGCGGTGAACACTTCGCCAGCGCGCAGCAGATCGCCGATCTCAAAGAGGTGCTCCCACAGGTCGGATTCGACTACTCGATCGAGGGTGGCGGCAACTACCAGGACACCTGTCCCAGATGCCGGCGCGCCCATGTCACCCTCGCCCAATCAGCGCGGGTAGGAGGGTTCGGCTGATGGCACGACCACCGATCACCGACGACGAACTGATCGCCCGCTACGGGCCGCACCTCAACGAGGCACCACCAGGTGGATGGAACGCGGGACTGACCATCGACAAGGTCGTCAACACCCACTGTTGTTTCTGCGGTCAGCAGTGCGGCATCAAGCTCAAGGTCCACGACAACCAGGTCGTTGGTTTCGAGCCGTGGTACGAGTTCCCGTTCAACGAAGGCAAGCTGTGCCCCAAGGGTGTCAAGCGGTACCTGCAGGGCGGCCACCCCGACCGGTTGCTGCACCCGATGGAACGCGACGAGACCGCACCGGGCGGGTTTCGTCAGATCACCTGGGACCAGGCGCTCGACAAGGTCGTCTCCGAGATCCAACGGATCCAAGCCGAATATGGCGACGACTCGTTCGCGATGTTGTCCGGAGTGTCGCTCACGAACGAGAAGAGCTACCTCGTCGGCAAGTTCGCCCGCCTCGCGTTGCACACCGCGAACCTCGACTACAACGGCCGCTACTGCATGGTGTCCGCTGGTGTCGGCAACAAGAAAGCGCTCGGTATCGACCGGGCCCCGAACCCGTGGAGCGACATCCCCCTCGCGGATGTCGTGTGGGTCGCGGGTTCGAACGTCGCCGAGACGTTCCCGATCACGACCAGTTACATCTGGCGGGCCCGCGACCGCGGCGCGAAGCTGATCGTCCAAGACCCTCGCGTCGTGCCCCTTGCGCGCACCGCGGACCTGTTCCTTCCGGTGCGGCCGGGCACCGATTCGGCGCTGTTTGGGGCGGTGCTGCACATGCTGATCGAACGCGACTGGCTCGACCACGACTTCATTGACAACCACACCGTCGACTTCGACAAAGCCGCCGAAGCGGTCGCCGAGATGACACCCGCATGGGCGGCCGACATCACCGGCGTGCCCGCAGCGCGCATCGAACAAGCCGCCGAGCTGTGGGGCACCTCCGCGACCGCAATGATGCTCCACGCCCGCGGCATCGAGCAGCACACCAAAGGCGTCGACAACGTGCTCGCCGCGATCAACCTCGGTCTCGCCACCGGCAAGTTCGGCAAACCCGGCTGCGGAGTGTCGACCATCACCGGGCAGGGCAACGGCCAAGGCGGCCGCGAGCACGGCCACAAGTGCGACCAGCTCCCCGGCAACCGCGACATCACCAACCCCGAACACCGCGCCGCTGTCGCGAAAGTCTGGGAGTGCGACGAGTCCGACATCCCCGGCAAGGGCCTGCCGGCGCAGGAACTGATCGAAGCGATCCACGACGGCACCATCAAGGGTTTGCTGTCGATCTGCTTCAACCCGCTGGTCTCGGCACCGGATTCGAACTTCACCCGCGAAGCACTCGACAAACTCGAGTTCTACGCAGTGATCGACTTCTTCCTCTCCGAGTCCGCCCACCACGCCGACATCGTCCTGCCCGGCTCGCTGCACGAGGAAGACGAAGGCACCTCGACCAGCGGTGAGGGGCGGATCATCAAGATCAACGCCGCCGTCACCCCACCCGGTGAGGCCAGACTCGACTGGGAGATCCTGCTCGACATCGCCCAACGGCTCGGCAAAAGCCAGTACTTCCCGTACACCAACACCGAACAGATCTTTGAGGAGCTCTGTCGGGCCAGCACTGGTGGAACCGCTGATTACACCGGCGCCACTTGGCAACGCATCGAAGACGAGATGGGCATGTTCTGGCCCATCCCCGAGGCCGGGCATCCGGGCACACCGCGCCTGCACGAAGGCGGCCGATTCCACTTCCCCGACGGCCGCGCCCGCTTCCACGCCGTTCCATACAAGCTCTCCGCCGAAGTGGTCGACGACGACTACCCGGTGCTGTTGACCACCGGCCGAGTCGTCTCCCAGTACCTGTCCGGGACCCAGACCCGTCGCATTGCTGCGCTCGTCGCTCAGTACCCCGAACCGCTGTGCGAGATGCACCCTCGGCTGGCCGAACCGCTCGGCATCGTCGACGGCGACCTCGTCACCGTCACCTCACGGCGCGGCACGATCACGCTCCCTGCTCATGTGGTCAACACCATCCGACCCGACACCGTGTTCATCCCGTACCACTGGCCCGGCGACAAGGCAGCCAACCAGTTGACCAACCGTGCGGTCGACCCGTTGTCGAAGATGCCCGAGTTCAAAGTCGCCGCTGTGAGGGTCGAACGTGCCGGCGGCAACGCGCCCACCATCGACGCCCGTGACATGGAATTGCACGAGGGTCACCTGTGAGAACGGGCCAATTCGGGATCGATGACAATCCTGTGTTCGTGATCGACCAGAGCCGCTGCATCGGCTGCGAAGCCTGCGTGCAGGCCTGCGCTGAGTGCGGCACCCATCGCGGGCAATCGCTGATCCATCTCGAACGCGTCGATCGCGCCACCTCCACCCAAACGGCGCCGATGGTGTGCATGCACTGCGAAGACCCGACCTGCGCACAGGTCTGCCCCGCTGACGCGATCAAACAAACCGAGGACGGCATCGTTCAATCTGCGCTGAAACCGCGTTGCATCGGCTGCTCCAACTGTGTGCTCGCCTGCCCGTTCGGTGTCCCCAAGTACGTCGCCGATTTCGACCAGATGATGAAGTGCGACATGTGCACCGACCGCACCTCCG
>JAYTRT010000517.1:0-4294 GCA_043746045.1 Actinomycetota bacterium
TGACTCCGATCACGGCAGCATTGTCTGGCACGCAGATCCGATGACTGAGATGTACATCGCTCACGGTCATGATCGAGTCAGACCCGAGATCGACACGCCCAGATCCGACATTGCGTACGGCGTCGATCGAGAGCTGCCGATTTGGACCTTTCATTCTGCATCGGTGATCGCGCTTGCGCCGAGGAGCTGGACCAGGCAATATGCGCTCGACTGCGAAAGTAGACAGCGTTACTCGCACCCGCTCCCGCCGTCGAAACGCCTCGCTTCTGCTCGCTGGTGCTGCGGGACGGCCTGTCAAGAATCGACTTCTCATGGCAAAGATGATCACGTGGATCGAGAGATTCGAGGCCGGCGACTATCCGATGATCTGCGCCCGGTCAGGGCTTCCTGCCGACAAGTTCGTTCCTGTCGAGGCCTCCCGCAGCGCAGCATGGCCATGGATCTTCTCGCCGTTCGACCTTCCGTTTTGGATCACGCGATGGAGCGTCGGCAAGGACCGGCTATGGGGCAAGATGCCGTTTGCCTCCGGCCAGGTGAAGGGGTCTCTGCAATTTGGGATCGAAACGAGGGTGTCGTGATCGTGAGGGGCGTTCACCCGGACTTCATCACGGCGTGCACTGCACAACAGCACGCACGACGTTCGCCCGATCGTCCGTGATATCGATCTGCGGATCGGTTTGTTCGGGCGTGCAACACTTCAGGCTGTGGAGACGGGAGAGAGGATGTTCCTCTGGTGCGCAGGCGGGCCCTCGATCGCCAGAGCGACTGTGTACCCGCCGCCGTCCGAGATCGAGGTGACCGGCGGAACGTACGTGCTTGTTGACGACGTGCCAGTCGCCCATTGGCATTACGAGTTCATCGCAAGCGTGCGCTGAGATCAACGACGTGTCGGCGGTGATGAATCCGACGTTCTGCGCTGGCGAACCTGCTTGCGCCGGAGCCTCTATCAGGACCATCACCTCCGATCCGTTGGATCCGGTGCCAAGTGGGTGTGAACATCGTCTACAGCGATGGCGGCAAGCCGATCGGGATCTTCGGCCCGGAGGATTCCGTATCGGCGCGTTGCATGATGGCGACCTCGACTTCTGGATCGCTGCGATTCCATCAGAGGCAACCTGCATCAGAACCGGAAAGTTCGAGAACGAGTCGATCGATCTGACAGGTGTTGCAGGAGCTTCCGTACGGCCGAGCAGAGTGAGATGATGAAGGCGTGAACAGCGGACAGAAGGCGGTGACGTCGATCGCTCTGGGAGCCGGATTGGTCGTCGTCGCCTCCGCTGTTGCGGCGAAGTTGAACAGTCCGGCCGATGCCGGCTGGTTCATGTATTCGCCCAACTCGACGAGCCTTTACAGCGCCGTGTCCAGTGGAAGCACGTTTCGTGCTGCGTCCGTCTGGCTCGCGGCTGTCGCCGTCTGGTTCTTGGTGTCCTGGCGCCTGTTCCGGTCCGACGAGTAGCGCCGATCTGCAGATATTCCGGTCGGCACTGTCGTTTTGCGCCCGCGTCGTCCTTGCTTCAGATCCTCTACGAGCGCCATCTGCGCTCGTTCATGCGGGGGAACCGCGTTCGAGCTGCCAGCATCCAACGGCCATGAACCGAGCACTCGTCCGTCCACTGATCGCGAGTTGTGCTGGATGCACATCGTCGGCCGACAGCTCGACCGAGAGTTCTGCCATGGTGATGTCGACCCGCGTCAACGGTGGTTCGACAACCAGTGACTCGACGAATGAGCCGACGAGCGCACCGACTGCGACGTGACGTCGACAATGATCACCGAAGACGTCGATCAGCTCGTCGGACTCGTGGTATTCGGGCCCACTCACCTACTCACGGTGGTGTCGCCAGAGGGCGGTCTGAAGCCCTGCGCCAACCCATTCGATGTCGGGCAGGCGATGCCCAATATCCTGGCTTTGCCACCGCGATGGTCGGTCGTCGGCGCCGGAGTTGCTGCAGTTCGGCGTCGGACCCTTCACTACTCTCGTGGTCATGTTTACGCACAGCAATGATCCGCCCGTCGCTGTGATCACCGGGGTCGGTCGCGCACGTGGGATCGGCGCCGCGGTGGCGTCTGCTCTCAGCGACGACGGTTGGCGAGTTGTACCTGCCGGCTGGCGGGGGTATGACCAACGAATGCCTTGGGGCGCCGATGACATTCCGCGCGCCGCCGTCGAGGCTGATCTTGCCGATCCTTCTTCACCGGCGATGGTTCTCGACCGCGTCAACGAACTCGCCGGACCGGTGTCCGCATTGATTTGCTGCCATTGCGAGTCCGTCGACTCCGCGATCCTGGACACGACCGTGGAGAGTTTCGATCGCCACATCGCGATCAACGTTCGAGCGACGTGGCTGTTGATCAAGGCGTTCGTGGAGCAGTTCGTCGGTGCGCCGGGTACTGGTCGGATCGTCGCCATCACCAGTGATCACACGGTCTTCAACATGCCCTATGGGGCGAGCAAGGCGGCGATGGACCGCATCGTCGTCGCCGCAGCCGTCGAGTTCGCAGCGCTCGGCATCACATGCAACGTGATCAACCCTGGAGCGACCGACACGGGCTGGATGGACGTCTCAACCGAGGCCGTCGTGCGTGCCCGCAACCTTCAGCCCCGTGTGGGTCTGCCTGCGGATTGCGCAAACCTGGTCCGGTTCCTTTGTTCACCGGACGGGCAGTGGATCAACGGCCAAGTGCTGCACTCCGACGGCGGCCTTCGACCATGAGCGACACCCCGACGGGCCGAGACTCACCGAGACGCAAAAGACCGCGGCGCCGAACGACGGAGCACCGTCGATGTGCACGCCGTTGGAGCTGAAGCGGATTCGCCTGACCAAACGAACAATGCTGCACACGCCAACGTCGCCGGCACCAATGCGCAGCGAACAGAACATCCTGGCGGTCCGCACCTTTGCCGGTCTGGAAGTCGAGCGTATTCTGGTCGCCTTGTTCTGCACGGCTCGCTGCGCATGTTTGCGGTGTGGGCGGAGATGACCAGCGGATCGGAGATTCGGAGCTACTCAACGGGCGTCGACTCGTGGCGAACCGAACCACAGTTCGGACACACGACCGATGCCGCAGCGAGTGCTGCGTCGGCGTCGCGAGCCGTGTTCCGCTGGTTCTTCATATCGGTGAGATAGCCCTGGTATGCGTTCGACATCGCCTTTGCGCCTGCAGCGTGCGAGTCGACATAGCCGTAACCACCGCCGCGCCATTTCTGCTGTCGAAGACGTACTCGCCTCGGCACACGCCACTCATCGCCGCAATCGAAGCACCGGTACCGGTCAGCACGACCCCACATCATTGGCCTCCGCTCAAACTCAACTCATCGTGCCCTGAAGGAGGACGCGATGCAAGGACGTTGCGGTATTCGTCGCGTTCGCGGTCTCGCCGGGGAGGCTCTCGATAGCTCTGTCAGCGTCACGGTTGACTTCTGAGCGAAGCGATCAGTCGCTCAGCTCCAGCCGCGATCGACTGTGCTCACAAGCGTTTCCTTGCGAGCCAATTCGGCGCCATAGACCGCCCGGCGCGGATGGCTGCCGTGACTGACACGGGTGCTGCTCGATGATCTGCTCGGCGGTCAGACCGTCATCAAGGAGCCCCGGCACGCGTTGACGGATCGAGATGTGACGCGCGACCCCGCCAGAACGGGAATACCTTCGGGGGATAGGGCGCTGGGCAGATCATGGCCCGCTACGTGATCCACATTCGTACCCCGATGCCTCCCGCTGAGGCATTCGCCTACATGGCTGATCTCGCCAACTTCACGAAGTGGGACCCTGGTGTCGATCGTGTCGAACAGGTACGTGGCGACGGAGGCGGACCCGACGCTGTGTTCGATGTCGCCGTCAAAGCCTTCGGCCGTTCGATCACACTGCGCTACGCCACGGTGGCCTATGACGCTCCGACCTCGGTCGTGGCGTTCGCCGAGAGCAGTCTGCTGACGTCACGAGACAGGATCACCGTCAAGCCCGACGGGTCGGGCTCGATCGTCACGTACGACGCCGTGTTGAAGATGAAGGGCCCGCTCGGCTTGGCCGATCGGCTGCTCGGTGCCAGCTTCAACAAGATCGGTGACCGCGCTGGGGCAGGGCTCGTGGCTGCGCTTGCCGGTGAACGTATCTCGGAGTCTGCGGCATGACCGTTCGCGCGATGGCCGACGCATTGATCGAGGCGCCGATCTTGACGAGCTTCACAAAGATCGGGTACGAGGCCCGCAAGCGCCTCGCGGGTTGGTCGCCGCTCGACGATGACGCCTTGACGGGCCGCATCATCGTCCTCACCGGCGCCACCTCCGGAATCGGCT
>JAYTRT010000518.1:0-4265 GCA_043746045.1 Actinomycetota bacterium
CGCCGATCGACTGACCAAGCTCGCCGTCCTGTTGGTCGGCGCAGCCGACGCGAACGATCTTGTCGCCGACGGCGTTCACCGGGCGATCGCGTCGCCAACCTGGAAGCGAGTCGAACATCACGGCGCGTACCTCGCGAGAACGCTGATCAACCTCGCAGAGGATCGCCGACGTAGCGCCGAACGACGAGCCGGGCGCGAGCTTCGAGCCTTCCGACTCCACAACCGACGCTCACCGGCCGAACCCGACATCGAACGAGGACTCGTCGTTCGGGCGGCTCTGAACTCGCTGAGCGCCAATCAGCTCGCCGTCGTCTACCTGCACTATTGGGAAGACCTCGCGCTGGACCAGGTAGCAGTCGAACTCGGGCTTGGAGTTGGAACGATCCGCACGCATCTCGATCGCGCCAAGAAGCGTCTGCGCGGAAGCCTTCACGAACTGAACGGAGAACACTCATGACCGATCTCGACATTTCGATTCGAGCCCTGCTGGGCGAGGCGCTCAGCGACGACACTCAAGCGCTCACCGTCAACGAGATTCTCAACTACCAAAAGGTTGCGATCGTCGGACCACCGCAACGCCCCCGCACGTCGACTCTCCCCTACGTCGCCGCCGTTGCGGCTGCGTTGCTGCTGTTGTCAGGACTCGTTGCGTTGCGCGACCACCACGCAAGCCAGCCAACGGCGGCTGGAGACCCGGTCGGTCGATACTTCGCCCTTTCCCAGTTGCCCGGAGGATGGGAACTGCTCGCGAAGACAGCGAGCGATCCCGAACCGAAGTCTGCGTTCGATCGTGCCCGAACCACGATCCTGGAACGCGTTGACCCCCCAGCGCGACTCGAGGTCCAAGCCACGCCTCTCGACAACCGAGGTTTCACCACATCGAACGAATCGCCGCTTCCCCTAAGCGACGGAGTGGGAAGTTGGAACCCTGCCCGGTCGCCGACCCGCAACGGTGTCTCATTCGATTTCGCCCGCACGGGATTCG
Source organism: Actinomycetota bacterium (assembly GCA_043746045.1). GTDB lineage: Bacteria > Actinomycetota > Acidimicrobiia > Acidimicrobiales > Ilumatobacteraceae > WLMZ01. The sequence goes on from JAYTRT010000518.1 coordinate 986, forward strand.
CCGTCATCGTGCAGGGCTGGGGAGTGAGCAGCAACGACAAGCCTGAGATCGACGCAGTTACCGCGATCGCCGAAGCAATCCGACTGGACGACACCGGAGTCGCCACCATCGAGCCCTCAGCCGGATTCACGACGAGAACTATCAGCCCCGAAATCCCCAACAACATCATCGCGGCCTACTCTCTGCGATACGGGTCGCCAACTGCTGAGGACCAGTTCGTCTATCTGACAGTGGACCGTCTCGCCGAACCCGTCGATGCCCAAGTGATCGCCGGACCGTTCGCCGAGCAGACGACCATCGCTGGACGCACTGTTTGGCGGCAGGACGGTGGAGGCACGATCATATGGATGGCCGATCCCTCTCTCCGCGTCTCGATCTACGGTTTTGCGACGGACAACTCCGTGCTCTTCTCCCACCTCAATGAAATCACCGAAGCCACCTTCGATGCCCTGCGCTGAGCAAATCTGAATCGCTCAGAACTGCCTGATTGAGGCTGCGATTGCGTACCTCGACATTTCGGGGATTCCGATTGACCCACCGGTCAGCTAGCACCGACCTGCCGCACGGCACTCGTTGTTCTGCGTCGTCGATTGCTCTTGCGTCGCGAACTCCGACCGGTCAGTCTTCGCTACGTGGGAACCGAGAGGCGTAGTTGAATCGTCCAACGACAGTGAGACCTGCACGCGCTCTCGCGGCGCTCGTGATGATGACGTCGGTGTTCGTCGGTTGTAGTTCGGATGGGAGCAAGCAAGGGCTGTCGGAGTCCAACCCGGATACGGCGACGCCGACGACTGCTGTGCCAGCCACGACGTCGGCGGCTGCGGCGCTCTCGACGCCGACCACGGTCGCAGCCACCACACAGATTCCGTCGACCGCGTACGAGATTGGTCCGCTACCTTCCGGTCAGACTCCGAGGCTTGACCTCACCGCGATTGACGACATTCTGAGGTCAGGTGCGCTCGGAGATTTCTTCACGACTGACCAAGACGTTGATGAAGCCTCGATCACGCTCGGGCTGATCATCGACCACAGCCATACCAGCATCCCGACCGCCCACGACCCCACGTTCATTGGCTACGTAGTCTCCGGCGGCCATTCAACGTGTGTCCCCAGCGGACCGCCGCGCTCGGATGGGTCGTTCGCCCCGAACTTCCCGTGTCACGCCTTCGCGATCATCGACGCCAACAACGGCCAGATACCGGTGTCAGGCAGCAGCAGCGACATGCCATAACCGCCGCTATGTGGAGGTGATGCGGTTCGAGCCGGCCAGGTCGCGACGGGCCGACGCCGATCCGCAACTCGGTCCTCTGCGCTGGACTTCGGAACTACAATCCACACATGGACTTGATCTCGTTGATCGACGTGCGTCCCGAGGTGCGCGGCGGAAAGCCGTGCTTCGTCGGCACTCGCATCGCGGTCTACGACGTGCTCGAGTACCTCGCTTCGGGGATGAGCAGCGATGAGATCGTGGCCGACTTCCCGGAGCTCACCGCCGACCATGTGCGCGCGGCGCTCGAGTTCGCAGCCATTCGGGAGCATCGGCTCGCCGCTCCGGCGTGAGGCTGCTGTTCGATCAGAACCTGGCTCGCCGCCTCGTTTCGAAACTGGCGATCGAGTACCCCGACAGCGCACATGTCGCAGGTCTGAACCTGGATACCGCAGCCGACCGAGCGATCTGGGACTACGCCGGCGCCCACGGCTACGTCATCGTGTCGAAGGACACCGACTTCCGGCAACTGGCGTTCCTGTATGGCCCGCCGCCGAAGGTGATTTGGCTGCGCGTCGGCAACGTCTCGACGTCCGTGATCGAGGATCTGCTCCGAACGAGTGTGGACACCGTCGGGCGTTTCGTCAGCTCCGACGAGGAGTCGTTTCTGGTGCTCTCACGACTGCGGTGATTGCCGTCTCTGGTCACAGAATGGTCACAGAAAATTCAGAACAGGGCGAAATCGGGCAACACGAGACAACACTCGGACGACTCGTACAGGTCTCTGAGCTGGTCTTTTGTGGATGTGGCAACACTAATCAACATTGATCAGGACCATGGTTTACGCACTCGTAATGAAAAGGTCGAGAGTTCGATTCTCTCTCTGGGCTCCACTCTGACCAGGTGTTTTGAAGGTTTGGCGGATCAGGGTCCACCTGCAAAACAGTGGTTGGTCACAGAATTTTCGAGGAGTGCGTGCACAGCGGCCGCAGCCTCGACCTGTTGGCCCGGCATCACGTGTGCGTCGGTGTCCAACGTGAGGGCCACTGAAGCGTGGCCGAGGCGGTCACTGACGACCTTCACATTCACGCCAGGGGCGAGCAGATGACGCAGACCACTGGCCCATTCTCCGAGCGGTGTGCAGTGCAGGGCGCCGAACGTGCGACGCAGAACGACGCGTCCGACCGCGTCAGTGAAGCGCGCCCGAACACCTCGGGCGCATTCCGTAGCCGGCGGTTCGGGACGGTCTGGACTTGCGGTGCGGCCAGGAGCCGATGGGTCTCTCGGCGCGCCAGGTCCGTCGCGGCCTCGGCTTGCAGGGCCGGGCCGCGGTGTACCTCTGACTACAAAGGATGACGTATTCCGCTGCCTCGTTCGTGCAGCGGTCGATGACGAGCGCGACGCCGTCCGGGGAGAACCAGTCGGGTAGTGGGTTTGTTGAGTCCGCGACGCCGTGGTTGGGAGAGGTGCGGCAGGTCACAGTTCCGTGTCCAGGAATGACCGCGACGTGCCGCCGATGTCGTTATCGGGTGAACGTGAGATGGGTGACGCCGCTGGGCGTCGTGACTGCCTCGACGTCGTACTGCTGCTCCAACCCCTCCAGGCCGTCCCAGAGTCGAACACCGCGGCCGAGCAAGATCGGGACCTGTACGACGTGCAGGTAGTCGACGAGACCGTCGGCCAGGAATGCGCGGATCATGGTCGCGCCGCCGCCGATGCGGACGTCCTGACCGGCCGCGGCAACTCGCGCCACGGCGAGCGCGTCTGCTGGCGTGGCGTCGAGGAAGTGGAACGTCGTGCCACCCTCCATCTCCATCGAGGGCTGTGGACGGTGGGTCAGGACGTACGTCGGCGTGTGGAACGGCGGGTTGTCGCCCCACCACCCGCGCCAGTTCGGGTCGTCCTGCCAGCCGGGAGGGCCGAACTTGTTGGCGCCCATGATCTCCGCACCGATCCCGGGTCCGTGACGTTCGGCCATCACGTCGTCGAAACCTTCTGTGCCGCCCGGTTCACCGAGGATTTCGCGATGGGCGAACCGGGTCGTGAACATCCACTCGTGGAGCCGATGCCCGG
>JAYTRT010000519.1:0-4258 GCA_043746045.1 Actinomycetota bacterium
GAGGAGGTCACGATCATGCGCAGTAGATCGCACGCCGTGTATGTCATCTCGGTCGCCGCCGAACTGGCGGGCATGCATCCTCAGACCCTGCGCATCTACGAGCGCCGCGGTCTGGTGCAGCCGGCCCGCTCTCAGGGTGGCAACCGTCGCTACAGCGACATCGACATCGATCGGCTGCGCCGGATCCAGGAATTGGCCGCAGAGGGAATGAACCTCGAAGGGATTCGACGGGTCATGGCACTCGAATCAGAGGTCGAACATCTGCGTGCCGAGAACGCTGAACTCCGCCACCTGGCCAGTTCTGCACGGGCTGAAGCGGAGAGTCGGGCGCCACGTCGCGACCTTGTTCCGCTCCATCAGTCGGTGTCCGTCTTCGGTCACGGCCCGAAGCCCTTCGGCTGAACCGGCTCGACAACCAGCGCGCGTTGCGTCGGGTCGGGATCAGCCGAATTGACCTGCGTATCAGCGGTCCCTGACCACGTGGTCGATCGCGTCGGCGAGCATCTCCGCCCACAGTTCGCCCCACGCTGCGTTCGGGGGACCGAGGCGGGTCACCGGACTCGTCTGATGATCGACGGGTGCACCGAGAAAGGCCTGCAGGCTGGCCAGCGCGTCGGCGTCGAGCCCGGGTCGCGGGGTCGGGTCAAGGACGGCACCGGTCTGCCCGGCTCGCGAACCAACAACGGCACGGCCTGCTGCCGAGGGTCGAGTTGCCCCGCGCCAGAGACCGAGCATCTGCGGATCGTCGGCGACCAGCGACGCGAAGGCGATCACGACGGCGATGGCATGCTTGCACGGGTCGCTCGAGTCCGGGCAGGAGCAACTGAACCGGATCTCGCGTCGACCTGGGACGAGTGCGCTGATGGACCCGAACGACTCCGCCGGCTCGACCCGGACGGCCACGTCGTACGGCTGGGAGCTGCTGCCCTGCACGGACCCGGTCAGCAGACCAGGCTCGACATCGAGGTCGTCGACGGCACCGTGGCGGGCGTAGGTGCGTCCTCGACTGAGTCGATTGGGGTCGCTCAGCCCGGCAACGAGCACGTTGAGCATCGTCTCGAGCAGCCTGCCCTCGCGTTGATCGGCTCCCGGTGAGCCGAATGATGCTGCCGCCACGGGGAGTCCTCTCGTCGCTCGGCCGGCGTTCATTGTGCCATCGACTCAGCGCGAGTCACCCGGGCGCAGCATCACCAGTGACCGAAGGTCGTCGGTGGAGAGTTCGGTCAGCCACTGCTCGCCGGTGCCGAGCACCGAGGCCGCCAGACTGCGTTTGTCGTCGATCAACTGGCTGATCCGTTCCTCGAGCGTCCCTTCGCAGACGAGCTTGTGCACGAGGACGGTGTGTGACTGACCGAGCCGCCAGGCGCGATCGGTGGCTTGATCCTCGACAGCCGGATTCCACCAGCGGTCGTAGTGGATGACCTGTGATGCGCTGGTCAGGTTGAGGCCGGTACCGCCGGCTTTCAGCGAAACGAGCAGGATCGGCGAGCCCTCGTTGGCTTGGAAACGGCGCACCATCGTGTCTCGTCCGGTCCGAGAAACGCCACCGTGCAGGAAAGGCGCATCGATCTGCAAGCGCTCGCCCAGGTGCCGCTGCAACAACAGTCCCATTTCTCGGAACTGGGTGAAGACGAGCGCGCGCTCGCCGACGGCAAGCAGGTCGTCGGTGATCTCGTCGAACCGGGTCAGCTTGCCCGACCGACCGGCAATTCGAGAGCCGTCGCCCGCCGCGTGAGCGGGATGATTGCAGATCTGCTTGAGCCGAGTGAGCGCGGCGAGGACCAGCCCGCGTCGACGCATGCCGGTCTCGGCCTGGGCGTCGGCCAGCAACTGGTCGACGACGGCCTGATACATCGCCGCCTGCTCGCGTGTCAGGGTCGCCCACGCGATCTGTTCGATCTTGTCCGGAAGTTCCGGGAGCAGCGTCTTGTCGGCCTTCGTGCGGCGGAGGATGAACGGCTGGGTCAGTGTGCGCAGCGCTGCAGTCGCCACCGGGTCACCGTCGCGTTGGATCGGCTTGGCGTAGCGTTCGCTGAATTGGTGATGGCTCCCGTACAGGCCGGGATTGACCGCGTCGAGAATCGACCAGAGTTCACCGAGGTGGTTCTCGACGGGCGTACCGGTGAGCGCCAACTTCTGCAGCGCGGGTATCTGGCGGACCGCCTTCGCGGCGCGGGTGAGGTGATTCTTGACCGCCTGCGCTTCGTCGAGAACCAGAGTTCCCCAGCGCACCTCGGACAACGCGTCGACGTCGCGGGACAGCGTCCCGTACGTGGTGACCACGATGTCAGACGGAATCAGCTGGTCGATCGCGTCCACGCCGCGAGCCCGCTCGTTGCCGTGATGGATCGCCACCTGGAGGTGTGGTGTGAAACGGGCCGCTTCCGCATACCAGTTGTGGACGACACTCAGCGGACAGACCACGAGGTGCGGTCCCGGTCGGGTGGACAGATGAGCCAGCGTCGTGGCGGTCTTGCCGAGGCCCATGTCGTCGGCCAGGCACCCGCCGAGGCCGATGCGTCCGAGAAAGCCCATCCAACTCAGTCCGCGGCGCTGGTAATGGCGCAGCTCGCCGACGAAGTTGTCCGGTTCGCAGACCTCGACGAGGCGTTCGTCGGGCAGGCCGGCGAGCAGATCTGCGATCCAGCCATCGCCACCGACCGTCATCTCGCCGTCAGCTCCGTTGCCGGTGACCGACGCCTCCGCAGCCATCCGCATCAGGGTGCTCACGTCGAGTTCGGAGTGTTCGTCGCGGTGCTTGTGCAATCGGTCCAGCGTGCTGCGGACCTGTTTGGTGTCGAGCCGGACCCAACGTCCGTTGACGTGGATCAGCGACGTACCTGCTGCTGCGGCTCGTTCGAGCTGGGCGTCGTCGATCGGTGAGTCATCGATCGTGGCGTTCCACTCGACGAGCGCGCCCGCTGCGAATCGGCCGGTGTTGGCGCTGATCGCCTGTGGCGTCGCGTTGGCGCGCACGCCTGTCTTGGCGCGGAGCAGCTGTTCGGGACCGAGGAGGCGGACGTCGAGCCGGCTCAGCACGTCCGGGGCGCGAGCCAGGAAATCCTCGACATCGTCGATGTCCAGTTCAGCCGCAAGAGCAGGATCAGATCCGAAGCCCCTGAGGCCTTCCAGAACCGGGGCGAGGTGGAGGTCGAGGTCGGCCCCTGCTTCGGCCAGCCGGGCGAGGAGCCGCGGCAGATGGGCGGAGGAGCGAGCCAGGTCCAGTGCGAGCGGAGTGCCGGCAACCACGTCGGCGGCCGTGCACCAGCGGTCGGGTTGATCGACGTCGACCAGTTCCAACGAGACGAGCCACGGATCATCCAGTCCGTCCGGCAGCTGCAGCCGCAGCTGGGCAGCCAGAACGGGCATGCCGCTGGCTCGTTCGAGCTCGTGGGCGAACGTGCGCTCGAGCTCGGCCAGGGCGTCGATGTCGTCGTTGCGATAGAGCACGTTGCCCGAATCGGAGGCGAGGGCGCGCAGTGCAGACTGCGCAGCCCGGTAGTCGGTGCCACGTCCGTGACGTGGCTGCGGCGGCCGCCAGGCGATTTTGCTCAATTGCCTGCGGGCGACAGCATCGACCATCGCGTCGAACAACGGAACGGGATCGTCGACCCCACACGCCGGTGGCATTTCGGCGTGGAGCGCGACGAGTTGTTGCGTCAGTGACTCGTCCATCACCGGCCTCCACCGGGCGTGATGAACGGGTCCGTCGATCTGCAGGATCGGTCGCAACCGGCCAGCCGAGACGGTGCGCTGGGCCAGGTCGGAAACTGCCGCAAACCACCGGATCGTCGCCGAGCCGCTGACGGTCCCGAACGTGGTCAGCGTCGCCGGTGAGACCTTCAACGATGCGGCATGCGTGGTGCCAGGGATGCCGGGGAGGTGGAGCACGATCCGCCCGGTGGAGGCGAGTACCGACACGTGGAAACCGAGCTGCTGGTCGGCGACATGCATCAATTCCGATGAGGTCGCAACTGTGCCGTCACCCGGATCCACCGCCCAGAGGTGCAGGGCCGATTCCCGCCACGTCAGCTGGAGCAATCGGGATGGCTCATCGCGCCGTCGCGCCGGGAGCCTCGTCGGAACAGCCATCCCGTCAAGGTACAGACGGCCTGTGACAAAGTTGATCGGGCGTCGGATCGACCCGATTCCCGAGGGAGCGAGTCGCAGCGAGCCGTCATCGGTCGAATTCCGGAAGATAGTCTCACTCAGGGCTGTTGGTTGAACGCTGAACGCGTACATCCGTGCGTGGCGGTCC